>CAVGMK010000031.1:0-24773 GCA_963630135.1 Oscillospiraceae bacterium | reverse complement strand
CGATTCTACAGTGACGCCGGAATCGGATGAAATTATCTATGAGCCGTTCCGCCTCAAGATTTCCGAAAGAGCACTGTATCGGGATAATACGGAAATTCCGATTACCCCATCGGAACTCAAGATCCTGACGCTGCTGATGCGAAATCCGGGGCGTGTGTTCACGAAGATTCAGATCTATGAGCATCTCAATGGGGAATATTTCGATCACGATGAGAATACGATTACGGTGCACATGTCCAATCTCCGGAGCAAGCTGGAGAAGGATAGCCGGAATCCGGAATACATTATCACGGTGCGGGGAATCGGTTACAAATTCGGAGAAGGAAACCGGGCATGACCGGGGCGGGAAGACGAGGACTTGCAGGAAATAGGAGAAATGGTATGAGCGAAACGCGGAGGGACAGGATGCACCGTCATGGAATACAGGGACACGGAATGCACGGGCACAAGGCGAAGCAGAAGAGCAAGAGCCTCTACACCTTTCTCATTCAGAGCTTCATCGCTCTTTTCGTGATTGTTCTTCTGATACTAATCATCCTGCTTGCGGTGAATTGGCTCTATAGCTACAATTCCGTGTTGAGACCGAAATCCTACCGAATCGACGATTACAGCAAGGAATTGAAGGCGGAGAAATATCAGGAGATTCCGGTTCACAAAGCTTTCGGCAAGAAGGGCTATATTGAAGTGCTGGATGAAGACGCTAACGTCGTCTATTGCAGCAATCCGAAGATCCAGACAAAGTACACCAAGGAATCCATGGAACTGATTACCGGGATATATGATAATACCGGTTACAGCATCGAGAAGATTGGCTCTTCATTCGGCATAGAGGACGGCGGCACGTTACTGATTCAGTATGCATGGAACGATGATGACCAAGCGAAGCTGCTGGGATTTGCGGTACTGGACTCGGAGCGAAACGTGAAGTATTCGACGCTGTCGCTGAATCGGAAGAAGCTGAGCCAGGCCGAACTTGATTTTATCCGCCATAGTGACGCGAGCTACGATTACCGTGGCATTGGCATTTCCAAGTATGAGTTCACGACCTCGAAGGGCGAGGCTCGCACCGTACTGGTTCATACCGAAAGTATCACCATGCAGATGGTTCAGCGTTCGAGATTCGTGACGCATGTCAGTGCGGTGGTGTTCCTGGTATCGATTGTGCTGGCGATTGCGCTGATGGGGTTCCACGTTATGAAGAGAATCAAGACGCCGCTTCGGGAACTTCAGATGGCCATCAGTGAATTCGGGGAGACGGAAGATGGCACCGATGTGAGCAGCAGCGGCGTGACGGAGTTCACGCAGGTCATCGCCAGCTTCCGAAGCATGGAACGGAAGCTTCGCGAGGAGGAAGCGAAGCGCGAGGCACTGCAGACGCAGCGGCAGCAGATGCTCGCCGGAATTTCCCACGATATGAAGACGCCGATTACCGTCATTCGGGGGTATGTGGATGCGATTCGGGATGGACTGGTGTCGCCGGAGGAAGAGGATCAGTACCTGAAGATTATCGAGGAGAAGGCCACGGACATGGCCAACCTGATTAACAGCCTCAGTGAATACAACAATATGGAACACCCGAATTTCGCCTACGAATTCGTGACCGGAAATCTGACGGAATACCTGAGAGAATATATCGCTTCTAAGTATCAGGAGCTGAGCCTGATGGGATATTCCATCGAAGCGGATATTCCGGAGGAGAAGGTGCTGGTGGATTTCGACCATAAGCATCTGAAACGTGTCTGGGAGAACATCCTGGGAAATTCCGTGAGATATACGAAGCCGGGGACGACGCTGTATGTGTCTCTTACTGCAGAGGCGAAGGCAAAGGACGGAAGTCCTGTGGTGGTGATTGAAATCGGCGATGATGGACCGGGTCTTCCGAAGAACATTCGGGAGCAGGTATTTGAGCCGTTCGTGGTGGCAGAAACGGCCCGGAGCAACGGGCAGGGAAGCGGCCTGGGACTGACGGTGGCGAGAGATATCATTCTGGCGCACGGTGGCAGCATCTGTATTGAGGACCGGGAAGGGAAGCCGGGGCTCTTCTATCGGATGGAGCTGCCGCGGAAATAAGTAGATAAGGAATCTGCGAACTCATGAAATCCTTGAATTCCATTGAATTATGCGGAATCTTCGGGGATGATCGTAAATCCTGGAAATCCTGGAAATCCTGGGAATCTTGGAAATCTCTGGAATAATGAGGGAAATCCGGTTGTGACGGGTGTACGTGGCTTCCGGATTTTCGCGCAGATTCCCAGAAAAAATCTTGACACACATGGAATCCTATGGTAACATTCCATGTGTTACGCGGAAGTGGCTCAGGGGTAGAGCATCGCCTTGCCAAGGCGAGGGTCGCGAGTTCGAATCTCGTCTTCCGCTCCATTTTATTTTTTGGGGATTTTACGTGGGCGTCCTGCCTGCTATCTATCCCGCAACGACTTGCCATCTATCCTGCCTTGCCATATGTCCTGCAACGGACGGCAAAGTCATCCTGCCCGTCTGAGCGCACGACCAAGAAATTCACAATAGTGGATTCAATACGAATGGAATATATGAATACAATACGTGAAGAATGTGGAAGAGGAGCTGTCGGAAACGACGGCTCTTTTCATATGCTTGGAATTGTACCGGAAACAGGGACGTTGACAAGCCAGATACAGGATGAAAACAATCTGTAAAGAAGACTGAAATGCGACTGAAATACGATGGAAGGAGTCCGGAAACAGCGTCGGAAATGGAGGTGAAATAGCTCGCAAACAGGGACAGAATTGAATGGAAAACAAACCAGAAAAACCCAAAAACAAGCTTTGAAAGTTAACGAACCTTAACCTACTTGATAAAAATTAAACGGTATTCAGGACTGTGCAATTATTTTGAAATGTGAAATAATTTTACAGAAATTCGTTGACCATTCCAAATCCGAGTGCTATCATCATGTTGTAAATAAATTTCATATTGAAAAATTATTGAACAATTTTAGGAGGTAATTAGATGGCCGAGAAAGTAATTATGTCGGGTAATGAGGCAATTGCTCGCGGCGCTTACGAAGGCGGATGTCTCTTCGCATCTGCGTATCCAGGAACGCCAAGTACTGAAATTCTTGAGAATATGCCTCAGTACAAAGAGAAAATCTATTCCGAGTGGGCACCGAATGAGAAGGTTGCTACGGAAGCTGCAATTGGCGCATCCATCGCCGGCGTTAGATCTTTCTGTGCAATGAAGCACGTAGGTCTGAACGTTGCTGCAGACCCAATTTTCACATTCGCTTACACCGGCGTTACCGGCGGATTCGTTCTCGTGTGTGCAGACGACCCGGGACAGCACAGCTCCCAGAATGAGCAGGATAACAGAAACTATGCAAAGGCTGCAAGACTGCTGATGTTGGAGCCTTCCTCCAGCCAGGAGTGCAAGGACTACATGAAGATGGCATTTGCTCTGTCTGAGAAGTTCGACGCACCGGTTCTGTTCCACGTAACCACGAGAGTATGTCACTCCAAGGGTATCGTAGAGCTGGGCGAGCGCGAAGAAGCCGCTTATATTCCGTATGAGAAGAAGATTACGAAGTATGTAACCGCTCCGGCTAACGCAAAGAAGCTGAGAGTTAACCTTGAGAGCAAGGTTGCTGCAATGGAAGAATACGCAAACACTTGCGAAATCAACCAGCCGGAATGGCATGACAAGAAGATCGGCGTTGTTACCTCCGGTATTTCTTATCAGTATGCAAAGGAAACATTCGGCGATGACGCTTCCTATCTGAAGCTGGGTATGACATTCCCACTGCCGAACGCCCTGATTAAGGACTTCTGCTCTCAGGTAGAGAAGGTATACGTTGTTGAGGAAATGGATCCTTATCTGCAGGAAGGCTTAGAGCGCCTGGGCATTGAGTGCGTTGGTAAGCCGGTAATTCCGAAGTACGACGAACTGAATGCAGATATCGTAAGAAAGGCACTGACCGGCGTTGAGGCAGAGTCTTATACGTCGGATCTGCAGGCTGTTGTAAGACCTCCGGAACTGTGCGCAGGATGTCCTCACAGAGGTTTCTTCCAGACCATCAAGAAGAAGAAGGGGCTGATGATCAATGGCGATATCGGATGCTACACACTGGGTGCGAACGCTCCGCTGAACGCGCTGGAGACCACAATCTGCATGGGCGCCAGCCTGTCCATGGCACATGGTGCTTCCCAGGCCTTCAAGATGGCCGGTGCAGATACCAAGGCTGTCGGCGTACTGGGCGACTCCACATTCTTCCACAGTGGCGTTACCAGCGTAATGGATGCTATCTATAACCAGGGTCACAGCATCAGCGTTATCCTGGACAACAGAATCACCGGTATGACCGGACATCAGCAGAACCCGGGTTCCGGATTCACCCTGATGGGAGACCCGGCTCCGGAAGTAGATATCCCGGCACTGCTGAAGGCAATCGGCATGAAGGAAGAGAACATCTACATTGTTAACCCGAACAAGATGGATGAGGTTGACGCAGCTCTGGATGCTTGCATCGCTAAGGATGAGCCGACCGTTATTATCACAAGATGGCCATGCGTTCTGAAGAAGTTCAGCCAGCAGGATCTGGATGAGTTCCCAACCATGAACAAACATCAGTGTGAAATCGATCAGGACAAGTGCAAGAACTGCAAGCTCTGCGTAAAGAGCGGCTGCCCGGCACTGATGTCCTCGAAGGATAAGGTTGAAATCAACAAGACGAGCTGCAATGGTTGCACAGTATGCAAGCAGGTATGCCCATTTGATGCAATTTCGGAGGTGACAAGATAATGAGTGATGTTAAAAATATTCTCCTCGTAGGCGTAGGCGGCCAGGGAACCATCCTTGCCAGCAAGATCCTGACGAGCGGCCTGATGGAAGCCGGTTATGATGTAAAGATGAGCGAAATCCACGGAATGTCTCAGCGCGGCGGAAGCGTAAGCACCCAGGTTCGTTATGGCGACAAGGTTCTGTCTCCAATCGTTGGTATCGGCGAAGCTGACCTGATTGTTGCGTTCGAGAGAATGGAAGCACTGAGATGGCTCCCTTACCTGAAGAAGGGCGGCGCTATCGTTGTTAACGATTTCAAGATTAACCCGTCCCCTGTTAACCAGGGTAAGGCGGAATATCCGGAAGGCATCATCGAAGAGCTGGAGAGCAAGGTTAAGGTTATCTCCATGAAGGCTGGCGATATCGCTACAGAGCTGGGTAACTCGAAGGCAATGAACGTTGTTCTTCTGGGCGCTCTGGTTAAGGCTATCGGCGGATTGGATGATGTAGACTGGATGGCTCAGGTAGAGAAGAACGTGAAGCCGAAGTTTGCAGAACTGAACAAGGCTGCATTCAAGGCTGGTTACGACTTCAACTAAGCACGTAAGTGGCAGGACTGACTTGAAGATTTGCCGAGTCAGTTCCAATTACCTCAAACCGGGGGTTGTGAAAGGCTCCTAATAAAAAGCACGGGTACCGGCGTGAGCCGGTGTTCGTGTTTTTTGTATGCGCGGAATCCGTTCGTTCGTAAGTGATTAATCACCTGTGGGCGGGGGACAATGTGTAGAAACCAGTGCCCGCATTATCGGGGACCATGGTTGTATGATTTCTGTGTTTATTCTCTTAATCTGCATTCACTCGGTATCGAATCGGACGTAAGCAGTCAATCACCTGAGGGTGCAACATGCATAAAAACCTGTGTCAGCCCTGTATTCTGTTCCATGCATACGATTTGAATAATTTATGTATTTAATCAAATAATTCAGGATTTTTGTTGAATGTTTATTGACAAAACTGAATAATTATGTATAATGATACACATGAAATTCAGAAAAGGAGTATTTTGTCATGAAGAAAGAAGATATTAAGAAAGTAGTTCTCGCTTATTCCGGCGGACTCGACACATCCATC
The DNA here is from genome assembly GCA_963630135.1 of Oscillospiraceae bacterium. Lineage (GTDB taxonomy): Bacteria > Bacillota > Clostridia > Peptostreptococcales > Anaerovoracaceae > Mogibacterium_A. The sequence continues at coordinate 18,890 of CAVGMK010000031.1, read as the reverse complement.
ATCATTCCTTGGCTCAAGGAAAACTACAATAATTGCGAAGTAATCGCTGTATCCGGCAACGTTGGACAAGACGACGAACTCGAAGGCCTGGAAGAGAAAGCTCTGAAGACCGGCGCATCGAAGCTGTATGTTCTCGATCTGACCGATGAATATGTGGATGATTTCATCATTCCGACCATGCAGGCGGGCGCTATTTATGAGGAATATCTGCTGGGCACCAGCACCGCAAGACCTTGCATCGCCAAGGGCCTGGTAGAAATCGCTAAGAAGGAAGGCGCGGATGCCATCTGCCACGGCTGCACCGGTAAGGGAAATGACCAGGTTCGTTTCGAGCTGGCTATTAAGCATTTCGCTCCGAAGATGCCAATCATCGCTCCGTGGAGAGAGTGGGATATCAAGTCCCGTGAAGAGGAAATCGATTATGCAGAGGCGCACAATGTTCCGCTGAAGATTAACCGTGAGACCAACTATTCGAAGGATAAGAACCTGTGGCACTTAAGCCATGAAGGTCTGGATCTGGAATTCGTAGAGAACGAGCCGAAATATGAGGAGAAGGGATTCCTGGAAATGGGCGTTTCTCCGCTGGAAGCTCCGGACGAACCAACCTATATCGAGCTGGAGTTCGAGCAGGGCAAGCCGGTTGCACTGGACGGCAAGAAGATGAGCGCTAAGGAAATTATCCTGGCTCTCAACGAACTGGGTGGCCAGAACGGTATCGGTCTCCTGGACATCATCGAGAACCGCCTGGTTGGCATGAAGTGCCGCGGAGTCTATGAGACACCGGGAGGCACCATCCTGTACAGAGCACACGAATATCTGGAATCCGCTACGCTCGACAAGATGACATTGCATGAGAAGCAGAAGCTGGCTATCACTTTCGCTGAAGTCGTATACAACGGCCAGTGGTTCACTCCGCTGAGAGAGGCGCTGTCGGCATTTGTATCCAAGACACAGGAGAACGTAACCGGTAAGGTTCGTATGAAGCTCTACAAAGGCAACATCATCAAGGCCGGTCTCTGGAGTGATTATTCACTGTATTCGGAAGAAATCGCCACCTTCGGCGAATCCGATTATGACCAGACGGATGCCAACGGCTTCATCAACCTGTTCGGACTTCCGATTACCGTACAGGCGATGGTAGATCAGAAGAACAACAAATAACAACAAACAACAAGCAGAAGATATCCTGAGGATATACTGGGGAACATCCGAAATCTAACCGGAAGACCGGAGAAGATGAAGATCTCCGGGGAATATCCGGTAGATATCCATAAGGATATCCATTCGCAGACAGCACCACCATATGGAAGACGAGGCCTTACACGGTTCTCGTCTTCCAGTCATCATACAGAAGACAACAGAAGACGATATAAGATAACAGAACACAGGAGAACGAATTAGAATGAATAAAATGTGGGCCGGCCGCACCGCCGGAGAACTGAATCAAATAGCCGATCAATTCAATGCATCGATTCCTTTCGATCAGAGACTCTATAGACAGGACATCCAGGGATCTATCATGCATGCCGAGATGCTTGCTGCCCAGGGAATTATCCCGGTTACGGCGAAGGACCACATTATTGCAGGCCTGGAAGAGATTCTCCATGAACTGGAAGACGGCACCATGGAAGTGGATATGTCCGCCGAGGACGTCCACATGTTCATCGAAGCGGCCCTTACCGAGAAGATCGGGGATGAGGGAAAGATGCTCCACACGGCCAGAAGCCGGAACGATCAGGTGGCACTGGATCTTCGAATCTATGTCAAAGAAGAAATCGAAGAGCTGGAGCAGCTCCTGGCGGAGATGATTGAGTCGCTGGTTGGCAAGGCAGAAGAGTATAAGAAGACCGTTATGCCGGGATACACGCACCTTCAGCGTGCTCAACCGATTACCTTCGGCCATCACCTGATGGCATACGCGATGATGTATCTCCGCGATCTGGGTCGCCTCAAAGATGTCTACAAGAGAACCAATGTATCGCCGATTGGCTGCTGCGCACTCGCGGGAACGACCTATCCGACCGACCGCCGGATGGAAGCTGCCGGCCTGGGCTTTGCCGATGTATGCCGGAACAGCTTAGATGGCGTATCGGACCGCGACTACTGCGTGGAACTTCTCAGTGCGCTGTCGATTCTGATGATGCATTTCTCCAGACTGGCCGAGGAAGTCGTTCTGTGGTCCAGCTGGGAGTTCAAGTTCGTGGAACTCAGCGATGATTTCACCACCGGATCTTCCATCATGCCGCAGAAGAAGAACCCGGATATGGCCGAGCTTGCCCGTGGCAAGACCGGACGTGTCTATGGTGATCTGATCTCTCTCCTGACCGTCCTCAAGGGCATTCCACTGGCGTATAACAAGGACATGCAGGAAGACAAGGAACCGGTGTTCGATGCCATCGACACGGCAAAGATTTGCCTGCAGGTATTCGCGCCGATGATTTCGGCCATGAAGGCGAACGAAGAGAACATGATGCATGCGGCGCAGAAGGGCTTCATCAACGCCACGGATCTGGCGGATTACATGACTAAGAAGGGCATGCCATTCCGCGAAGCGTACAAGATTACCGGTACGATTGTGTCGGACTGCATCCGGAAGGGAACTGTGCTGGAGAAGATGTCCATCGAAGAATATAAGGAATATTCGGATATCTTCGAGGAAGACCTGTATGATGCAATTGACCTGATTAATTGTGTTAAAAGAAGAAATTCGGAAGGCGGCACTTCCGTTGAGTCGGTAGAGGCTCAGATTGCATACGTGAAGAAAGAAATTGAGAAAGAATTGGGGGAATAAAGAATGGGAATTGATTTGAAGGGAAGGGATTTCCTGACGCTACTCGACTACACGCCGGAAGAAATTCAGTATCTGCTGGATTATGCTGCTGAGCTCAAGGCGGAGAAGAAGGCGGGAAAGCTCCACAAGACCCATGAGGGTAAGAATATTGCGCTGATTTTCGAGAAAAGCAGCACGAGAACCCGCTGTTCTTTCGAAGTAGCAGCAAGTGATCTGGGCATGGGAAGCACCTATCTGGCAGGCGGCTCCCAGATTGGCGTGAAGGAAACCCTGGCGGATACGGCTCGCGTACTGGCGGGCATGTTCGATGCGATTGAATATCGCGGATTCGAGCAGGCGCGTGTGGAGACGCTGGCAAAGTATTCCAACGTGCCGGTAATCAACGGCCTGACCAACGAATATCATCCGACCCAGATTCTGGCGGATTTTCTGACGATTCAGGAGCATTTCGGACGCCTCAAGGGCATCAAGCTCGCCTATATGGGCGATGCCGGTTATAACATGGGCGACTCGCTGATGATTGGCTGCGCCAAGATGGGACTTCATTTCGTCGCTGGCGCGCCGGAGGAATATTATCCGCCTCAGGCACTGATTGATCAGTGCCGGGAGATCGCGAAGGAGACCGGTGCGACCATCGAGATGAATGCCGACCCTTATGACGCTGTGAAGGATGCGGATGTCATCTACACGGACGTGTGGGTATCCATGGGCGAGCCGGAGGAGAAATGGAATTACCGTTTCCACGACCTCTATCCGTATCGTGTCACCCAGGAGTTGATGGATGCCGCCGGCCCGGATTGCGTATTCATGCACTGCCTGCCGGCATATCATAATAAGGATACCGTTGTAGGTAAGGAAGTCTGCGAAAAGTACGGTATCGATTCGCTGGAAGTGACCGAGGAGGTCTTCGAGGGACCGCGTTCCATCGTCTTCCAGGAAGCGGAGAACCGCATGCATACCATTAAGGCCATTATGGCAGCGGTGATTTAATCACTGTCAATGACAATACTCTGAAGCAAAATGGGGCGTGAGCCCCTTTTTGTATGCGTGCACCTGCATATGGGTATGTGTGCGTAAGAAACTTCGGCGAATCATCTGCAAGATAGCAAGAAGATAATAAGGGTGATAAGTAGATGCGGGTACAATGCGAACAGATGGGGCATCCCAAGTTGCATTTCGTGACGCCACTAATAATTCCGAGATAAGCCGAAGTTCGAGGGCCAGCCCCGCGAGTCTGCGCATAGAAACGTGGATTGTGGAGCACCTACCAGCGGCAGGCAGCCAGCCCCGCGAGTTTGCGCACAGAAAGGTGGAAAAGGATGCATATTTATATGGAACTAGTCGAACCAATCTGATAAGATAATAAAGTTATTGAAGGAATCTAGGAGGAGATATGAAGACAGACGTACAAATCGCTCAGGAAGCGAACATGAAACCTATCACTGAAATAGCCCGCACTCTGGACATCACCGATGATGAACTGGAGCTCTACGGAAAATACAAAGCGAAAATCAGCCTGGACGTTCTCGAACGCCTCAAGGACAAGCCGGACGGCAAACTGGTACTCGTTACCGCAATCAATCCGACACCGGCCGGCGAAGGCAAGACCACGACGAACGTGGGCCTTTCCATGGCACTGAACAAGCTGGGCAAGAAGACCATTACCACATTGCGCGAGCCATCCCTGGGACCGTGCTTCGGCATCAAGGGCGGTGCTGCCGGCGGTGGATATTCCCAGGTGGTACCGATGGACGACATCAATCTTCATTTCACTGGCGACTTCCACGCCATCACCTCTGCACATAATCTGCTGGCGGCAATGCTTGACAACCACATTCATCAGGGCAACGCGCTGAATATCGAGCCGAAGAAAATCGTGTGGAAGCGCGTCATGGACATGAATGACCGTGAACTCCGCCACATCGTTATCGGCCTGGGCAAGAAAGCCGATGGTATCATGAGAGAATCCGGCTTCGACATCACGGTGGCGTCGGAAATCATGGCTATCCTCTGCCTGGCAACGAGCATGGATGATCTCAAGGAACGCCTCGCTCGAATGGTGGTTGCCTATGACAAGGACGGCCAGCCGGTAACAGCAGATGACATTCAGGCAACCGGTGCCATGGCTCTTCTTCTGAAGGATGCTATCAAGCCGAATCTCGTGCAGACGCTGGAGAACACACCGGCTATTATCCACGGCGGACCATTCGCGAATATCGCCCACGGATGCAACTCCGTTCTGGCAACGAAGACGGCATTGAAGCTGGGCGAGTATGTCGTAACCGAGGCCGGATTCGGTGCAGACCTCGGCGCCGAGAAATTCTTCGATATCAAGTGCCGCTACGCCGGCCTGAAGCCGGATGCTGTCGTTGTCGTTGCGACCGTTCGTGCACTCAAGATGAACGGCGGCCTGGACAAGACACAGCTTGGCGAGGAGAACCTGGATGCCTTGAGGAATGGCTCAGCCAACCTGCTTCGTCACCTTGATAATGTCGCTAAATTCGGCGTTCCTGCCGTGGTTGCCATCAACCAGTTCCCGACGGATACTGACGACGAAATCGAGCTCCTGCGCAATCTCTGCAAGGAGAAGGATATCGATGTCGTTCTCTCCCGCGTCTTCGCGGAAGGCAGCGAGGGTGGTCTGGACCTGGCAAGAGCGGTCGTTGACATCTGTGAGAATCAGGAGGCTAATTTCCAGCCGCTCTACAACACGAAGATGTCCATTGAGGACAAGATGACTGTAATTGCACGTAGCATTTACGGCGCGGATAAAGTTGTTTTCACCAAGGATGCGCTCCGTCAGGTTCGCGAGCTGGAGAAGCTTGGCTTCGACAAGCTCCCAATCTGCGTGGCAAAGACCCAGTATTCCTTCACCGACGACCCGAAGAAGCTGGGTGCCCCTTCCGGCTTCGACATCACCGTTCGCGAAGTGAAGCTGTCCGCCGGTGCTGGCTTCATCGTTGTCATGACCGGAACCATTATGACCATGCCGGGTCTCCCGAAAGTACCGGCTGCCAATGGCATGGACGTCCTGTCCGATGGCACGATTGTGGGCCTTTCCTAATATTTCGCCGAAGCGCAAACCTATTCCGATTGCAGCAAGGTATCGGATGTCAGCACCATTAACGGTGGGGGCGTTCCTGTGGATAATGGTGTATCGCGAGGATAATGGTGTATCGCGGAATCGTGATACGATTGCTTCAATCCGCGTCCATGGCGACCGGACGTGCCCCCTAGGAAATATTACCGCAAGAAATGCAGCCGCAAGAAATGTTGCCCCAATCGGAAAAATACGCATGCAAAAACAGGAGCGATTCGCTCCTGTTTTTTGGCTAAAAATAAACTTCGCGCCCACTCAGACTTCCGACCATGCGACTGGCGTCTTAGGCGGTCTCGCCGGAAACAGCCTCACCGGCCTCCCGGCTCCGGTGAATTCCGAATTGCGTCGCGCTGCCAGTGCATTGCGTCGCTTGCGGCAATCTCCGGGCGCCCATCCTGTGCGCTTCGTCTCGCGCTATTCCTTCGTGCGGTCACCACACGAAGGCGCCTGCACGTTGATTCTCGGGCAGCCCGCCATGAAGTTGTCCACGTGGTTGCAGATGGCTTCGAAGGTCTCGTTGCTGATGTCGTGCTCGATGTTGCAAGCATCTTCGTCTGCGGTCTCCTGATCCACGCCGAGCATGGTCAGGAACTGCGATAGCATCTTGTGACGATTGTAGATTGTGGAGGCGATTTCCATTCCGGAATCGGTGAGGGAAATCAGGCCGTCGTTATTCATTTCAATATATCCGTTCTCGCGAAGACGCTTGGTGGCGTAGGAAACGCTTGGCTTGGTGACACCTAAGTGCTTGGCGATGTCGATGGAGCGAATGTAGCCGTTTGTCTCCTTCAGCATCAGCATGGTCTCCAAGTAGTCCTCCGATGATTTTCTTATTTCCATAGTGATATTCCTCCTGTATATCTCTTAGAATACCCATTTAGAATACCACAAAAACCGCCCTCTAACAAGGAAATTACAAGAAAAAGTTCAATATATCTAACCGCGCGGGTGCCACTGGGAATGCGTATTCCGATAGGCGTGTCACGTTGAAATGTATTTCAATAGAATCGTGCGAAATCTGCGCTGAGCACGGCGCTACTCCACCCTGCAGAGGATTCATGTAGTAGAATCACGCGAAATCCGCGCACAGCGATATTCCACTGCCTGGTCCGGAAACGGATGACGGGTGGAATTTATTTTTGGCAAATTAATGAAATTTGAGTTGACTAACCCGTAGGGCACTGGTTATACTAACTGTACAAAATAAGTATAGATAAACATCAAATGAAAGATATTTCCGAAGATAACAGAAAAAGAGGTGACAATTATGAGTAAATGGGTATGTCAGGTATGCGGTTACGTTCATGAAGGCAATCAGCCGCCGGCAGAGTGTCCGGTATGCCACGTAGGCAGCGAGAAATTCACGGAGCAGACAGAGGAAATGGCATGGGCAGCCGAGCACGTAGTGGGCGTTGCAGCCGGTGCCAGCGAGGATATCATCGCGGATCTGAGAGCGAATTTCGAGGGAGAGTGCTCGGAAGTCGGCATGTATCTGGCGATGGCAAGAGTGGCTCACAGAGAAGGATATCCGGAAGTGGGTCTCTATTATGAGAAGGCGGCTTATGAGGAAGCAGAGCACGCAGCGAAGTTCGCTGAACTGCTGGGCGAGGTAGTAACGGACAGCACGAAGAAGAATCTGGAACTGAGAGTGGCGGCAGAGAACGGGGCAACCGCCGGCAAGGTGGACCTGGCGAAGCGCGCGAAGGAAGCAAATCTGGATGCTATTCATGACACCGTACATGAAATGGCGAAGGACGAAGCGCGTCACGGCAGAGCTTTCAAGGGCCTGCTGGAGAGATATTTCGGATAATCCGGACTACTTGAATATCCCAGAGATTCCAGATTGCTTGAAGTTTCCGGGCATCTCGGATAATCCGGATAGTTCAGATAGTTCCGGCGTCAAATGGAGTTGATTCGGCGGGCGAATGCTGGCCTTCTGGAGAGATACTTCGATGGTTCGGGCATCTTGGATAATCCGGATAATTCCGGTCGTTCCGGCGTCTCGGGTAGCCGTCTGTCACGGATACGTGACCGGATATATGCAACCACAAAAGAGCATGGTTTTTGCGGAAACCCTGCTCTTTTTTAATGGATGAATTGGGTCGAGAACGGTTGTTTTTTTCTTGACAAATGGTATAGTAAGGTATATTCTATACATGATATAGACCACGGTCTATAACATGGTCAGAAAGGAAGGAGCGGAATGCACGCGATAACTAATATTCAGAAATTCTCAGTGCATGACGGCGATGGAATCCGCACGACGGTGTTCTTCAAGGGTTGTCCTCTGAAGTGTGTCTGGTGCCACAATCCGGAGACACAGAAGTTCCAACCCCAACTTCAGTTCGATGCATCGAAGTGCGTAGGATGCGGGTTCTGCGTGAGAGTCTGTCCGAACGGCGCAATTGCCATGGAAGAAGGCAAGGCGGTGACGGATTCTTCGAAGTGTACCCTTTGCGGCAAGTGCGTGAAGGCTTGTCCGTCCAGCATTCGAGATATCGTCGGAAGAGAACACGAGATTAGACCATTGGTCAAGGAACTCCTCAAAGACCAGATGTTCTACGAACAATCCGGCGGCGGGGTGACCCTGTCCGGTGGCGAAGTCATGAGTGTGGATCCGGATTACATCCTGAGTCTGGTGAAGGAACTTCATCATCAGGATATCGATATTACCATCGACACATGCGGATATGCACCTTATGAGAGATTTGAAGCGATACTCCCTTATGTAAGCACATTCCTGTACGATGTGAAATGCATGGATAATGAGACCCACAAGAAGTACATGGGCGTCGGCAACGAGCTGATTCTGGAGAATCTGTGCCGGCTGAGTGCTGACGGAGCGAGAATCTACATTCGCATACCGGTAATTAAAGAAGTGAACGGAACGGAAGAGAACATGAAGGCAACAATCGATTTCCTCAAGGAGAAGGGAATCCGCGTTGCGCAGGTGAACCTGCTTCCGTACCACGATACCGGATCCAGCAAGTACCCGAGAGTGGGAATGACTTATGAAGGATCCAATCTGCATGCCCCGGATAAGGAGGAAATGCAGAATTTCCAGACAATGTTTGTTCAAGCTGGTTATACCAATACCAAGATAGGAGGATAGAACAATGGCAAAACGCGGAATGAACGAGCGAATCCAGCGCCTGAGAGAACAGAGTGTGACCACACCGGTTCATATCGACCTGGAAAGAGCAAAGATCGAGACAGATTTCTACAAGGCAAATGACGGAAAGTATTCTGTTCCGGTTATGAGAGCTATGTCCCTGAAGGAATACTTCTCGAAGAAGACCCTGTACTTCGGCGACGATGAGCTGATTGTCGGCGAGAAAGGTAAGGACCCACAGGCATCCCCAACATTCCCAGAGCTTTGCTGCCACAGCGAAGAGGATATGGTTGTAATGAGCGAGAGAGATCTGGTTTCCTTCCACACCACCGAAGAGGACCGCGAGCTCCAGAAGAAGGAAATCATTCCGTTCTGGAGAGGCAGAACCATCCGTGAGAAGCTGCTGTCCCGCATGACGCCGGAATGGCATGCATGCTATGAAGCCGGAATGTTCACCGAGTTCATGGAACAGCGTGGCCCGGGACACACTTGCGGCGGCGAGCAGGTATTCACCACCGGTTACCTGGAGCACAAGGCAAAGATTAAGGAGACCATGGATGCGCTGGATTGGATGAACGATCCGACCGCTTCCGACAAGATGGAAGAGCTCAAGGCGATGGATATCTGCTGCGATGCAGTTATCACCCTGGGCGAGAGATATCACGAGCTGGCTGTGGAGAAGGTTGCTGCAGAGAAGGATCCGAAGAGAAAGGCCGAGCTCGAGCAGATTGCGAAGAACCTGGAAGTTGTTCCGGCTCACAATCCGCAGACATTCTGGCAGGCAATTCAGCTGTACTGGTTCACCCACCTGGCTGTTACCACCGAGCTGAACCCTTGGGACGCATTCAGCCCGGGCAGAATGGACCAGCACCTGATTAAATATTACAATGCTGACGTAGAAGCCGGCATCCTGGATGACGAGCACGCACTGGAACTCCTCGAGTGCCTGTGGGTGAAGTTCTACAACCAGCCGGCTCCGGTAAAAGTAGGTATCACCCTCAAAGAGAGCGCGACTTACACCGACTTTGCCAACATCAATACCGGCGGCGTAACTCCGGATGGTAAGGATGGCGTCAACGCTGTCAGCTACCTGATTCTGGACTGCATGGACGAGATGAAGCTGGTTCAGCCGAACTCCAACGTAACCATCAGCAAGAAGACCCCGCAGAAGTTCCTCAAGAGAGCCTGTGAGATTTCCAGAAAAGGTTGGGGACAGCCTGCATTCTACAACACCGAAGCTCAGATTATGGAGCTGATTAATGCCGGAAAGTCTCTGGAAGATGCCAGAAGAGGCGGATCCTCCGGTTGCGTAGAGACCGGTGCATGGGGAAGCGAAGCATACATTCTGACCGGATACCTGAATATCCCGAAGATCTTCCAGCTGACCCTGTTCAACGGATATGATGAATACTCCGGCAAGCAGCTGGGTCTGCAGCTGGGATATGCGAAGGACTTCAAGACCTATGATGAACTCTGGGCTGCCTTCAAGAAGCAGCTGGAGCACTTCGTGAACATCAAGCTTCGCGGTAACAACGTCATCGAGCGCCTCTATGCAGAGGAAATGCCGGCACCTTGCCTGTCGGTTGTAACCAACGACTGCATCAGCAATGCGAAGGACTACAACGCCGGTGGCGCTAGATACAACACCAACTACATTCAGGGCGTAGGTATCGGAACCGTCACCGACTGCGTTGCTGCCATCAAGTACAACGTATATGACGAGAAGAACTTCACGATGGAAGAGCTGATTGAGGCAATGGAGCATAACTTCGAAGGTTATGATTACATCTACAGCCTGGTTCACGACAAGTCGCCGAAGTATGGTAACGATGACGATTATGCCGACAGCATCATGAGAGATATCTTCGATCTGTATCATGACACGATTACCGGTCGTCCGAACATGAAGGGCGGAAAGTACGGCGTTGACATGCTGCCGACCACCTGCCACGTATACTTCGGTGATGTTATCCTCGCTACCGCTAACGGCAGAAAGGCTCATAAGCCGGTATCCGAAGGTATTTCCCCGGAGAAGTCCGCAGATACCAACGGCCCGACCGCAGTTATCAAGTCCTGCGCGAAGATGGATCATCTGGCAACTGCCGGAACACTGCTCAACCAGAAGTTCACACCGAACGTTGTTGCCGGTGAAGCAGGCATCAACAACATGGCCAGCCTGATTCGTTCCTACTTTGCAATGGATGGACACCACATTCAGTTCAACGTTGTCGACCGTCAGACGCTGATTGAAGCGCAGAAACATCCGGAAGACTACAAGGATCTGATTGTACGTGTTGCCGGCTACAGTGACTTCTTCCGCAACCTGGATAAGCCGCTGCAGGACGAGATTATTGAACGTACGGAGCAGTCGTTCGAATAGAACTTATTTTTGACCCGGAATGGATGCCCGGGGCTACATGAGAATATATTACAGGCGTTCCTAATATCGGGGTATCGGGAACGCCTGTGGTGTATATATTGGTTGTTAACCATTTAACTAATTCTCATAGAAGAGAAAGGGAGTACATTTATGAAGTTAGGATTTATTGGATGCGGAGTTATGGCTAATGCAATGATGGGCGGCATTATCAAGGCCGGTCTGTATGCACCGGAGGACATCTGGGGCGCAGATCCGTTCGAGGGTAGCCGTCAGAAGACGAAGGAAGTGAACGGCATCAATGTAACGGACAACAACATTGAGGTCCTGGAGAACTGCGATACCGTATTCCTGACCGTTAAGCCACAGTATATCGAAGGCGTTATCGACGGAATCAAGGATCATGTTACCGACAAGAACCTGTTCGTCTGCATCGCTGCCGGAATTACACTGGATTATCTGGAAGAGCATTTTGGTAGCTCGGTAAAAGCAATTCGCGTAATGCCGAATACCCCGGCACAAGTAGGTGAAGGTATGGCAGCGGCTTGCCCGAACAAGAACGTAACGGAAGAGGAGAAGAACCGCGCGCTGGAGATTCTTCGTTCCTTCGGTAGTGCAGAGCTGATGCCGGAGAACCTGTTCGACATCGTTACCGGTGTTAGCGGAAGCGGCCCGGCTTATGTATTCATGTTCATCGAGGCTATGGCTGATGCTGCTGTTAATGGCGGAATGCAGAGAAAGCAGGCGTATGTATTCGCTGCACAGACGGTACTGGGCGCTGCGAAGATGGTACTGGAGACCGGAAAGCATCCGGGCGAGCTGAAGGATATGGTTTCTTCCCCAGCCGGAACAACCATCGCCGGTGTCAGAGCACTGGAGAAGGGCAACCTGAGAAGCACCGTTATCGAGGGCGTTATGGCTGCAACGAACAAGTCCATCGAGATGAGAGAGCATGCTTAATGACTGAATAATGAAGTTCTATGAGGTAAGGCGGATTTAGGTGCCTTACGATTATGGAATCATGTAATTGCGGGGGAAGGCGGCTGCCGTGAGGTGGCCGTTTTCCTATGCGTAATGAAGCACGGAAACCACCCTGCGGCTACCGAGGCTGAAGCAAAGATGGAGGACGCAATCATCCTCTTTAAGTTAGATAGACCCTAGGGTATCGTTCCTCATTATATGACTGATTCTGCTGTGTGTTATATGCGGGATGCGAGGAATGAGAGCTCAGCCTTGACGAAGAAAATGAAATATAGAAAAATTCAAAAAATATGTTGACACGAATCCGCAATACGTGTATACTAATGAAGTCGCGAATACGGGACAATGATCCGAGGTAGCTCAATGGCAGAGCAACCGGCTGTTAACCGGTAGGTTGTGGGTTCGAGCCCCACCCTCGGAGCCATTATTATTTATAGGCCGGAATGGCGGAATTGGCAGACGCCCGGGACTTAAAATCCCGTGAGAAGTGATTCTCGTACCGGTTCGACCCCGGTTTCCGGCACCAATATGATATCGCGGGGTAGAGCAGTTGGTAGCTCGTCGGGCTCATAACCCGGAGGTCGCAGGTTCAAGTCCTGTCCCCGCAACCACACGATTTCAAGGCTTTCGGAGTTTTCTCCGGAAGCTTTTTTAGTGCCCCGAATTTATTTTTACCCCGAAAAACACCCGAAAAGCGCCGAAGCTGTCGGCGATTTATGGTATACTGCCATGTAGGAGGATGAAACCATGCTGAACATTTATTTCGGAGATATGCCGAATGCAATCTATAATACGAATACTTATTTTCTGAATCAGTATCGAGATAGTTGGATAACAAAGCCGCTGTCGAAAGAGATGATTCAGGATGTAGATAAATCACAGGTAATCAGCGAAACGCTGATACAAAGCCCGGTGCTTGGTCCTATTTCTCCACGCGAATTATCTGGTGGGGTGAAGACATTGATTCTGATGGCAAATGACCGGAGCCATGTTTTCAATGCATCTACCTGCGGAGATAATTGTGCGAAATGGATACTTCATATTGCGAAAGAACGGAAATTAATCATTAATCTAAGGCATCTAATGGATTTTGGTAACGGTGAGTTCAAGATTAAGGTGATGAACACGGGGAAAATTGTGCATAATATGAAAGAACTGGTGTATGAGGCCGGTGAATTGGTGTGAAATCTATGAAAGGCAGACAACAAGTAAGAGTCTCGAACCGAAAGGCCACTTTCAAGTTCGAATTGAACCGAAATATTACAATCCTTTGCGGGGATAGCGGCACAGGGAAAACCACGCTGTACAATATGATTGCAGATTACACCAGACTGAAAGAAGCTAGTGGCGTGAATCTCAGTAGTTCCTGTCCATGCGTTGCCCTAATGGATCTTGATTGGAAGAACCAATTGGATGGGGTTACAGAGAGTATTGTATTTATCGATGAAGGATTGCCGGACCTTCGTACAACGGAATTTGCGACGGCGATAAAAAATAGTAGTAATTATTATGTCCTCATTACCCGGGAACCATTGTATGAGTTGCCATACAGCGTGGATGAAATTTATGAACTGAAAACCTCTGGGAAAATGCATACCTTCAGAAAACGGTATCCGTCTTCGCGGAAATTCCATCGATATACACCTACATCCAGGATGGCTGCGGATTTCACTACTGTTCTGACGGAGGATGCGCGCGCCGGGTTCCAATTTTTTACCAAATATTTTGAGAATACAGGAGTAACCTGTGTGGCAGCGGCGGCAAATTCGAACATATTCAAATGGCTCAAGGATCATCCGAAAGAGAAGACCATTGTAATAGCGGACGGCGCTGCTTTCGGTGCAGAGATGGAACGTGTGATGAAACATTGCAATACAAATGAAGGTGCTCGCCAGTTGTGTCTGCCGGAGTCCTTCGAATGGCTGATTCTGAAGTCCGGGATAGTAAAAATCCCTCAATTGGGGGACATCCTAGAGAATACTAGCAATTATGTGGAATGTACGGAGTTCATCAGCTGGGAAAGGTTTTTTGCTGACTTATTGATTCAGCAGACGAAAGATACGCCTTTCCAATATCAGAAAGGGACACTTAATCCAGTATATGCTCAGACAAACAATCGGGAGAAGATTGCGTCAGAGATTTTAGACGGAAAAGAATGAGCAACTCTATGAAGCTTCCGGGGACAATCCCGGAAGCTATTATAGTGCGCGGATTAACGGGATGTATGCCGCTTGGATACATTACGTATGCCATTTTTCGGCTGATTTAATATCGGATGTAAAATCAGCCGGAAGAAGTAGGCGGATAATGTTTATTTTTGGCGGAGAAAACAGGCTAAAAAAATAATATGTAAAAATTCTACATATCCTATTGACAACCCGACGAGCTATCCGTATTATATGTATAAATTCTATATATAGAAATTCTACATATCGAGCGGACGGAAGGGAACGCACACGAAGCAGGAGGTGATGCCATGTATTTCCCGGTATCAGCATTGCTGATTGAATACATGATTTTGACCGTGGTGAAGGATAAGGACTCTTATGGATATGAAATCAGCCAGACGGTGAAGAAAGCGGCGGACATCAAGGAATCCACGCTGTACCCGATTCTGAAGAAGCTACAGACTGCCGGCTATTTGACCACTTATTCGGAGGAATATCAGGGCCGGAAACGAAAGTATTATTCGATAACCGCGGACGGAAGAAAGGAAATCGAATATCTCGAGAACGAATGGAAGATCTACAAGGATACCATCGATGGAATTGTTGAAGGGAGGATAAGAGGTTGAGTGAGGACAAGACTTTGGGCATTGAAATAACACCAGGCGAAGAGAAGACCCAGGTTGAACCTGTAGTGCTGGTTGAGGAGAAGGCTCAGGATGAACAGGCAGTGCCTGGCGAGGAGAAGGGCCTAAGAGAAGAAGCGACGCCGGACAAGGATACCTCGGAAGAAAAGACGTCCGGAAAGAATAGCGCACCAGGCGAAGAGAAGAAATCCGGCGGCGAGGCACCAGACGAGAAGAAGCTGAGCGGAACGTCGCGGAACGATGAGAAGCCATATGAAAAAAGCGGCCGTCACAAAGAGAATCGTCTGAGCAAAGAAGAATATCTGGAGCAGCTCCACAAATATCTCCGGAAGCTGCCGCGGCAGGATTACGAAGATGCGATGGAATATTTCACGGAATATTTCGAAGAGACGGATGAAGCCGGCGCGGAAGCCCTGATGGACGAGCTTGGAACGCCGAAAGAAGCGGCGCGGGAGATTATGTCGAATCTCCTGGATCGGAAGCTGGAAGAACGGCGGAAGGCGGATGCGAATGGCGGCGTAGGAAGTTCATCCGGTAGCGCGGGAGGTGATGGCAACGGCAAGGGCAAGAAACGCTTCGACAAGCACATTCTCTGGGTTGCCATTCTGCTGATTCTCGCAGCGCCAATCGGCGGACCGCTGGTGGTTACACTGTTCCTCCTGCTGGGGACATTTGCACTCCTCCTGGGAACTGTGCTGGTCTGCATGATTCTGCTGGCGGGGGCGCTGGTTCTCATCGGCGGGAAGATTCTACTCGCGGCGGTGGCGGCTATATCCATCAGCATGAGCGGCTTTGCCCTGCTGCTCGGATGTGGATTCTTAGCTATCGGCGCCGGCATACTTGGATTAATGTTGGGCGCATATTTATGTAAATGGAGCGGGCTCCTGATTGTGAAGCTGGCCCGCAAGATCGGAAGAAGGAAGGAGGCGAAATAGTCATGAAGAAGGGAATCAAAGTCGTATTAGGTATCGGAATTGCCTGCTGCGTATTCGGCGCGGTGTTCGCCGGTGTCGGCATTGCCACCGGTGGCACGAAATATGTGAAGGCAGCGGATCTCAATCACACCAAGTCAACGGATAATCAGGAAGCAACTTTGGAGAAGACGAAGCTCGATTCATTCGACTCGCTGCATGTCTCCATGGAGGCCGATGACCTCAATATAGTGACATCCGATGATGACCATTATTATATCTCTTACCGCGTGAAGAGCAGCAGCAACAATTCATCTATTTACTACGGCGTAGAGAATGGCAAGCTGGTCGTTCAGGATGAATGCGAAGACGAAGAGTATGTTGTCGATATCAGCTTCCTGTCCCAGCTCTTTGGCAGCAAGGGCAGTAGCCAGTCGACTAACCAGGTGACGATTTACCTGCCGAAGAATGCGACCATCAAGACGGCGGACATCGAGACGGACACCGGCGATATTCATCTGAAGAAATGCCACATCCAGAGTGGCGAAGTGGACAGCGATTATGGAGAAGTGACGCTGGACGGCTGCACATTCAGCAACCTGAAGATTGAATCCGAGGCGGGAAACGTGCAGGTCCTGGATGAGAAAGCGAAGCTTCAGGCATTGAACCTCCAGCTCCAGACGGAGACCGGATACCTCAGCTTGGATGATTCGCTGTCCGTGTCTAAGTCGACCGGCCATCATCATGACGCGGACGATCATGACGACCATGACGATTATGATGATCACGATGATGATTATGATGATGCAGATGACATCGAGATGTATTACACCCAGAAGGGATCCGGCGGCAAGTTAATCGTGGAGACCGATAGCGGGGAAATTATTCTCTCCTGCAACTAGACGCACTTCGACGAATATGGGTCAAAAATAACCGGAGCACCTGCGAGAATTCGCAGGTGCTCCTTTGTTTGGGGCCAGGACTTCCGGGGAATCACATTCACTGGCTTCTCGAAGTTATCGTCACATGACGTCTGTTCCGACAGGTGATGGAAAATCGCAGGGGGAAGATACCGAAGTGTCATAGCAAGGATTCCGCCGGAGTACAGACTTGTCCTACGGAAAATGACGGGAAGCCCGGTTTTCTGGTTCTGTAAACAAATCTTCATGTAAAAGAAAAATTATTTGTGTTAGAATAATATACGTATAAGTTTGCTCACAAGAAAGATAGAAGTAGAAATTGGAAGTAATTGAAAGTATCAGATAGGAACACCATGAATGATCAAGCGCTAATCGTATTTACAAGAATCCCGGAAGCGGGAAAGATGAAGACCCGGCTGACGCCATTCCTGACTGAAGAGGAGTGCGAAGGACTTCAAATGGCATTCCTTCGGGATTGGGATGCGAAGCTTCAGGGAGTGGAAGCCGATGTGTATATTGCTTACACCGGTGGCGGCGCGCGGGAAGAGGAATTCATGAATCTCTTCTCTGGTGCGGAATTCATTCCGCAGGATGAACAAGGCCGCATGGACCGGATGTGTCAGGCGATGGAATTTGTTTTTGGCAAGGGATATCAGCACTGCGTCCTGATTGGCACAAATGTGCCGTGCGGAACGAGGGCGGATATCGAGCAGGCGTTCTTGGTGCTCCGGGAGAAGGATTATGTGCTGGGGCCGACAGAGAATGGGGACTACTGGCTGATTGGCGCGAATGCGGAAGACAAAATGCTGCGGTCGCTATTCCTTCCGGACGTTTCCGGGGAGGAGACGGTTCTGGCAGGAACAATCGGAATGATTCCGCGCTGGAAGAGTTATGAACTGCTGGAGGAGCGCTATGACGTCGATACGATTGCGGACCTGCTATTGTATCGGGACGCGGCAGAAGGTGCTGCGGCGGAATATTTGAAGGAGCATCACGTTATCTCGGTGATTGCGGTAATCCCGGGCGACGAAGAGCGTCAGTCGGTATTGCTGGAGAACCTGAAGAAATTGGTGCACCGGGCGGAAGTGATTCTGGTGTCGGATCCCGCAGAGGATGCGAGCATGGATGCAGGTGTGAATACGAATATGGATACGGATACGGTTAGCCATGCGACCACTACCTCGAATGGGAATAGTTCGAGCGGTAATAGAATGAATGAAACCAGCGGCAGAGACCGCCTTGCGCCGAAGGGGGCAGAAGGTTCGGCTCATCTGGTACGTCAGGTACAGAGCGGCGGAAGCCGCGGGGTGCAGCTGAATGCCGGCGCAGAGGCGGCGAATGGCGACGTGCTCTTCTTCCTTCCGGCAGACGCCATCTTGCCGGAGAATCCGATTGCAGAGATGATGTCCCTGATTCAGTCCCATGATGTGGGCTGCTTCGGAACAGAATTCAAGACAGCCGGACTCCTCCGCTGGAAAGAACGTCGAGATATCGATCGTCAGTTGGTGCAGGGAACCATACTCGAGAGCTGGGGAATCGTTATTCGGCGCGATATTTTCCTGGATACCGGAATGTTCCCGGAAGATGCGAATTCCGGAAACATGGAGCTGGCGCTCCATCTTCAGAATCTGGAAACATCCATTGGGAGAACAGCGAATTCGCTGTACAGAAATAGATAATGAGCTAACGGTTATAGGAAAGGGAATGGGTAATGGCAACAAATTCAGAGAAAACAACAAAGAGCAAGAGAAAGTATATCTACGAATCCCGCTACCAGCAGATTGCGGTGGAACTGGCACAGAAAATCGCAGATGGCTGGTACACGGTGGGCGAGAAGCTGAGCGCACGTTCGACGCTTGCGAGCAATTACAACGTCTCCCCGGAGA
>CAVGMK010000030.1:0-2995 GCA_963630135.1 Oscillospiraceae bacterium | reverse complement strand
CACCTCATCTGCACGCCGTGGATGCTGGGGGAACGGTGCCCGGTCTCCTCGACGACAACCCGCGCTACCCTCTTCAACATGACCATGATTCACACCCGCGAGCACATCATGCGTGCGCTGTATGAAGGCATCGGATACAACCTGCGATGGGTGCTGGAGAACTACCAGAAGGATTATGGCTTCAAGTGCGACAACTTCCGCATCATCGGCGGCGGTGCCATGGATAAGAGCTGGATGCAGATTATCGCGGACATCACCGGCAAGAACTTCTCTGTCGTCAAGGATCCGAGAAGCGCCGGCTCGCTGGGCGCTGCGATGATTCCGCTGATTGGGCTGGGTGTCATCCCGTCCTTTGCGGCAACGAAGCAGTTCGTACAGACCGAATATGATTACCATCCGAATCCGGAGAACAAAGCCATCTACGATAAGCTCTTCCAGGATTATAAGAATGTCTACCATTCGCTGGAGAAGGCCTATAAGGTGGCGAACTCCGCGCGTTTCGAGGGCGAAGCCGATTAGCTTAATCTACGTAGCTTATGCGATGAGCCAGGAAAGGAGCATTCCTTGAACAGATTAATAGAGAACATCATAGAATACGGCAAGAAGCTTGCCGACATGGATTTCGCGGTGGGAGATCATCCGCGTATCTTGCTTCAGAGCGGCATGCATGTCTATGCCACAACGGAGGGTGCGCCAATGGACGCGCTGAATGCAGACTACGTTACGGACATCGGTCCGAGCGCAGACTCCTTCAAAAGCGCCATGCTCGGTGCCGGTTTCCAAGCAATGATTATCAGCCAACCGGAATATGCCGGCATGTGCATCGAAGACAGCCTGGCTATCCCCGCCGTCCTCGACGACATGGCCATGATTGTCGGCACGAAGGTTCAAATCGTGCCGGAAGACCGCTTCAGCATGATGAAAGCGCTGAAGAAAGCCTCCGCTGTCATGACAGAGAACGGCAATCTCATCACCTGCGGCCGCAACCTCTACGAAGCCCTCACCTGCCTTCTCGTCCTCGAGAAGAACGCAGAGATCTTCGTGGACGCCGACTTCCTCGGCGGCGCCTACCCAGTGAACCCGATTCTCGGTCGCATCGAGCATGCGGTCTATGAGTACAAATATTCGAAGAAGGAAATCGAGAAGCAGAATGCCAAGGAAGCAGGCGAAGCGCCGGCTGTGGCAGCAGCGGATTCCGACAACACCGAACCTGCCGCGACGCCACAGTGGACACCGGAAGAAGCGAAGCTTCGGGACGCAGTTGTCGAGTACGGCAAGAAGCTCGTCGCCTGCGGCCTCGTCCAGGGTACCTGGGGCAACCTCTCCGTTCGCCTCGACGACGAATATATGCTCTGCACCCCTTCCGGCCGCGACTATGCGGGCATTCTTCCGGAAGAGATTGTCAAAGTAAATATCGCCACGTTGGAGTATGCCGGACAGGTTAAGCCGACATCGGAGAAGGATTTCCACGCCGGCATCTACCGGAACCGCTCGGATGTGAATGCCATCATCCACACCCACTCCAAATTCGCCTGCGTCTTCGCCGCCTGCGGCCTCACCTTCAAGACCACCAGCGGGGATGTTATCGAGTGCGCCGCTTACGGACCTTCCGGTACCGGCATTCTGTCCAAGAACGTCCAGGAAGCCATCGGTCAGAACAAAGGGTGCCTGATGAAGAATCACGGTATGGTGGCTGTCGGATCCGACCTTCGCGATGCACTTCGGAACGCCCAGAGCATCGAGGATGCGGCGAAGAAGCGCATCGATGAATTCTGGAAATAACAGATGACAACCCGCATCCATGGGAAATCGGAAAATGAATAGAATGAAAAAGCGCTGCCGCAATCAGCATCCGGTCTTGGCCGGGGGTTGGATTGCGGCAGCGCGTTATTTTTGCCAGAATATAGAATAAGAATTTATTTATTCAAAGATTCTATTTCGAGTCTCATTTACATATATACCAGATATATCCGGTGTCGGAACGCCTCCGGCATCATCAATGCTATGCCGTGATATTCGGGGCATTCCCAATCTGGCCGGAGGAATCGAAAGCTCGGGTTTCCACCATCTGCATGGCCACCTGCGTGCTGCCACCGGTGGAGATGCCCTCACCGGTGTTCGGATGCTTCTTCGAATAGACCTGATCGACGGCGAAGGAGCCCACCAGGAGCAACGCAACCAGCATCAGGGCTTTCGGGTTCATCTTCCGAAGCACACGAAGCGCATTATCAATAACCGGTGCGAGGAAGTAGACAATCGCGAGGCCGCCCAGGCCGAAGACCAGGAGGCCCTCCCCACAGATACGCCCGTTGAGGTTGAGGAAATAGCCGGTGTAATCCCACCATTTCTGTCCGTCGTAGCGCATTTCCATGTACCAGGACGTGAAATATTCCACGCAGCCGCAGACGAACATGGTCGCGAGGAGTTCCAATATTGGCTTCTCGCGGAAACGTTTCAGCACAACCAGCACCAGGATGCTTCCGGCGCCGTAGATTGGAAGCCATGGGCCCTGCATGATGCCGCGGTTGACGAACTCCCCATCCCGTACCAGATGGATGCTGACTTCCCACAACCATCCAACGATGGACATGGTGAAGAAGATATAGATCAGGCTCTCCAGTGAGTAAGTCCGCGTTGGCCGGAGCATGCTGCCGGTGTTCGATTTGTAACTCATCGGCACCGGTGCCAGGCGGCCCGGATAGACTTCGCCGGCCAGCAGGGCCTGTCCAACTCTCAGCTGATATTGAATCGAGCGGTTGGTCTCGTATTCGTCGATGGCGGCATTCGGGAACAGTTCCACGCCGAACCATTTTACCAGGAATCCGGTGAAACCGGTCGGTTCCACCACCGGATGCTGCTTTCCTTCATCCAGCGAGCGGACAACTTCCGGATAGGTGTCGACCAGCAGGCTGGCTTCCGGTTTCCGGTACAGATACTCATCGCACAGGAAATCCGCATTGTCCAATCCGGCTTCAATCGCTTCTTCTCTTCTTCG
>CAVGMK010000029.1:0-33101 GCA_963630135.1 Oscillospiraceae bacterium | reverse complement strand
ATTTGGAACCGCGGGACTTCGCGGTGTCATGCGGGCAGGGCTGAATGGCATGAATATCTATACCGTGCGCTACGCGACACAGGGGCTGGCGAATGTTATCCTGTCCTGCGGCGAGAATATCGGCGGCGGTGTGACCATCGCCCATGACTGCCGGAATAACTCCCGGCTCTTCGCCTGTGAGGCGGCGTCTGTGCTGATGGCGAACAACATTCACGTCTACCTTTTCGAGGATATGAGACCGACGCCGGAGCTGTCCTTCGCGATTCGCGAGACGCATTCCATCGCAGGAATCAATATCACGGCAAGCCATAATACGAAGGAATTTAACGGATACAAGGCCTATTGGTCGGACGGCGCACAGCTGCCGCCGGAACATGCAGACCGGGTATCCGAGGAGATGGCGAAGCTCGATATATTTGAGGACGTTCGCCTGGCCGACCTGGAAGAAGCAGCTTCCGGCGGCCTATTGACCATCATCGGCGAGGAGATGGACGAGAAATACATGAGCCATGTGCTGGCGCAGTCTCTGGGCAAGGAATATGTACAGAAGGTGCCGGACGACTTCGAAGTCGTGTTCACCCCGTTCCATGGCACCGGTTACCGCCTGGTACCGGAAGTGCTGAAGCGGCTGGGTATGAAACACATCGTGCCGGTGCCGGAGCAGATGGTGCCGGATGGGAATTTCCCGACGGTTCAATCTCCGAACCCGGAGAACATCGAGGGTTTCCAGTTGGCCACGAAGCTGGCCGAAGAGCGGCAGTGTGATCTCATCATCGGCACGGATCCTGATGCGGATCGCTGCGGCGTTGTGGTTCGGAATGGAGACACCTACGAGGCACTGACCGGCAACCAGATTGGTGTTCTGCTTCTCGATTATCTGATTACGATGCGGAAGGCCAAAGGAATGCTTCCGGCCAATGCGGCAGCGGTCAAGAGCATCGTGACCACGCCGATGGCTAACGCGATTGGCGCAGCGAACGGGGTGGCTGTCATCGACGTCTATACCGGGTTCAAGTTCATCGGCGAGAAGATCAAGGAATACGAAACAACCGGAGAGCACACCTTTATTTTCGGCTTCGAAGAGAGCATCGGATTCCTCGCCGGAACCTATGCGAGAGATAAGGATGCTGTGGTGGCGGCGATGCTGGTGGCGGAGATGGCATGCTACTACCGTTGCCATGAGATGAATCTGGTACAGGCACTGCAGGCGCTGTACGAGAAGTACGGATTCTATAAGGAACAGACGATTTCTGTGACCTATGACGGCTTCGACTCTGGAGAGCGCATGGCAGCCCGGATGGAGAGCCTACGTGAAAGCTACCCGAAGGAGATGGGCCTTCCGGTACGCCGGGTTCGGGATTATAAGGCCTCGGCGATCTATGATTCCACCACCGGAGAAAGCGAACCGACCGGTATGGAACCGGCGGATGTACTCTTCTTCGAGCTGGCGGACAATTGCAATCTGGCCATCCGCCCATCCGGCACGGAACCGAAAATCAAGGTCTATGTTATGGCGCAGGGTGAATCGGCAGAGGCGGCGGAACGCAATCTGGTCCGCATCCGGGAAGCCATATTGGCGCGGATGAAGTAGCGACCGGCAGGGAAGAAATTCGGATAAAACCATTAGAGAGCAACTCACTGAATTGCCGGAAGTGCGCCGGTGGATGCCATGAGTCAACAGATTCAGAAGTAGTCGGCGCTCTTATCGCGTCAACCATGTTGCATGATAGGGTGTGAAATATCGCCCATATATGGAGAAGGGAAACCAACAGGGAAAGATAGTGAATATGGATATTCGTGTTAACTTGGACCATTCCGGGATTGCGGAAGAGCGCATCGCCGCGCGGCGAGCCGAAGCGGCGGCTGCACTGCAAGACCTGTGGTCCGGCACAATGAAATATACGGGATGGCTCGACCATCCGAACCGGATAAGCGAAGCGGAGATGTTGCGCATCGAAGAGATTGCCGGCAAGATTCGTCGGGAGAGCGATGTCCTGCTGGTGCTCGGCGCCGGGGGCTCGTATATGGGAGCCAAAGCAGTGATTGATCTCCTGCAGCAACCGGATGATGCGCTTCAGGTGCTCTTTGCGGGATATAATTTCAGTGGCCGTTACATGCGGAAGATTTTCCTGGAGATGGAAGGCAAAGATGTGTCGCTGTGCATCATCTCGAAGTCCGGCTCCACCATGGAGACATTGGCGTCCTGCAGCATCTATGAGAAATGGATGCGAGAGCGGTACGGAGAAGCGGCGACGGATCGGATGTATGTCATCACGGAGAGTGAAACCAATATGCTGGGGAAGAAGGCACGGGAAGAGAATCTGACGCTTCTTCTTATGAACCCGGATATCGGCGGACGGTATTCGGTGATGACCGCGGTGGGACTACTGCCGATTGCGGCAGCTGGCATTGATATCCGACAGTTCGTGGCGGGCGCGAAAGCCATCGCCCGCAGAGATTGCTTCACCGGAGCAACAGATGATGCCGAAGCCGCCGGGGAATTGGAATCCGCTGGCAGGCAGGCACCCTCTGTCCGGAGTGGCAACCACTTAGATTATGCGATTGTGCGACAGGAGCTCTACCGGGACGGCAAGGTGCTGGAAGCCTTCGAATCCTTCGACCCGTTCTTCGATTATTTCGGCGAGTGGCTGATTCAGCTCTTTGGTGAGAGTGAAGGGAAGGAGCAGAAGGGCATATTCCCAACCCGCCTGATTTTCAGCCGGGACCTTCATTCCATGGGACAGTTCCTGCAGCAGGGAACGGAGTGCTTCTTTGAGACACTGGTTCATGCAGACAGGCCGAATGAAGACTTGTATCCGGATTATGAGATTCCGGAGGGCTTGATGAAATATCTGACCGGAAAGACTGTGAATCAGATTAACCGCTGCGCCCAGCAGGGTGTATGGGATGCCCATGTCAAGGAAGGCATTCCGGCGATTGAAATCGTCATCCCGATGGTGGATGCCTACTATGTGGGCGAGCTGATGTACTTCTTCGAGGTGGAATGCGCGGTTTCTTCGCTGCTGGCGGGCGTGTATCCCTTCGACCAGCCGGGCGTGGAGGCGTACAAGGAGGCGACGCGAAAGCATATTCGGGAGCTCTAGTATTGAATACGCCGGAAGGATACAAAAAAGCAGCCCGACGGGCTGCTTTTTCTAATCTCTTAATACTCGATTCTTCAAAGAATAAGTGTGAATATAGCGCTGCTTCCGGCAGGCTATTTCTTGGTACGAACGCTATAGAATCTGCCGAGCAACTGGTTCACCAGTGTCAGCTCTTCGGAAGTCAGCATTCCCACCTTCTGCACGACATCCACCATCTCCGGTCTTTTCTGGAGCGCATGGAGTGTCTGGCGAAGCTTCGGATTGTTCTCAATCGTCTTCGCCAAGGCGAGCGCCTTCGGATCAACATCATATTTCGCACTGCTGTCATTCTCCTCCAGAATTTCCGACAGGCTGATTCCGAAATACGCTGCAATCTTCTTGGCTACTGCCATTCGAGGTACGGCGACACCGTTCTCCCAGGTCGATACTGCCTTATCGGTAACGCCAGCAATTTCCCCAAGTTGTCCTTGCGTTAAGGAGTAGTTCTTCCTTAGCGTCTTAATGTTGTCTGCGATTGTCCTCATGTGTCATTATCCTCTTCGTTGTCCCCCGACTACTAGCCATAATTCATTTTGATTATATATTCTTTTTTTCCTATATACAACGATTTTTTTAATAATTGAATTATAGAATTGATTTTTTTGAATAATTATAAGCAAATGCGTTTTTTTTCTCATAACGTTGTGCTATAATAGCAACATTATTGAGAAAATTGTGTGCAGAAATGAAACAAACAAAACAAACAAGGGGGCAACAAGCATGAATGTGTTCATGGCCGAAAGGGAGAAGAAACAAGTACGACTAATCCATGCCATTATCTCATTCCTCGGACTGGTATTTGTGATGTCCGTCGGAATCGTCAAGTTTGGCGTGGACCCACACATCCCGATGTTCATCGGCGTTATCATCGCCGCTATTGTATCCTTGAGTCTCGGATACAGCTGGAAAGAAATTGAAGCAATGATGGTAGACGGCATCTCGAAGGCGATGCAGTCCATCCTGATTCTGGCCATCGTCGGCATGATGATTGGTGTATGGCTGCTGTCCGGCACCATCCCGACGATGATCTATTATGGACTGACACTGCTTCGTCCATCCATCTTCCTGGTTGCAGCTATGCTGATCTGTTCGGTTACCTCGCTGGCAACCGGTACATCCTGGGGAACGATGGGCACGATGGGCCTGGCGCTGATGGGTATCGGCCATGGCCTGGGAATGCCGATTGGACCGACCGCCGGCGCGATCCTCGCCGGTGCGTATTTCGGCGATAAGATGTCCCCGCTTTCCGATACCACGAATCTGGCTCCGGCCATGGCCGGAACCGATGTATTCACGCACGTGAAGTTCATGCTGAACTCCACAATTGTGACTTATGTCATCTCGCTAATCTTCTTTGCTGTTGTCGGCTTCCGCTTCAGCTCCGGTGGGGATGTGGACACCTCGCAGGCGCAGGTACTGATGGATGGCATTAAGGACACCTTCTACATCAGTCCGCTGCTCTTAATTCCGCCGCTAATCGTTATCCTGGCCATCGCGTTCAAGATTCCGGCCATTCCGGGTATCACGCTGGGCCTGATTTCCGCCGCGATTCTGGCGCCAATCTTCCAGGGAAACCTCGACATCTTCAATGATGCGCTTAAATACCAGCACACCGGCGCCACCTTCGGTGATATCCTCTCGGTTGCCCGCAACGGATTCTTCTGCAATACAGAGATTAGCTCGCTGAACGACCTCCTGACCACCGGAGGTCTGATGAACATGTCTTCCTCCATCCTGATGACCGTCATCGCCATGATGTTCGGCGGAATCATGGAAGGCACCGGCCAGCTCGCCGTTGTTATCGAAGCGATTGTCAAGAGAATCAAGAGCGCCGCAATGCTCGTCGGCGTGACCGAGCTCACCTGCGTTCTCTCCAACATCGTAATGCCGGAGCAGTACATCTCCATCCTGGTACCGGGCCGCATGTATGCACCGGCATACCGCAAGGAAGGCCTGCACCCGAAAACGCTGTCCAACGCGCTGGAAGCTGCCGGCACCGTAACCTCGCCGCTGGTTCCTTGGAACACCTGCGGTATGTTCATCGCCGCAACGCTGGGCGTTCAGACCGCACAGTACTTCCCATGGGCTATCTTCAACTATCTGATGCCAATCGTATGCTTCGTGATGGCATTCTTCGGTTTCACCGTTGCCAGAATGACACCGGAAGAACAGGCCAGAGCCGATGCCGGAGAGATTGTATAATCGCCGCATAGGGAAGAGAAAACACGCCTTTGACTTGAATTAATAAGACGAAATGGTATAATTGAATCGGTTAATGGAAGGGTTCGGATTGCGTGTGCAGTCCGGACCCATTTTGTGCCCTATTTTCGGCCAAAAAGAAATTCGATTCACCGGACACCTCCGGTGAATGGCACTTGTTTTTGACCCAATCGTGTTGGAGAACGGTTCCGTGTATGTTAAAATATTCCAACAGGAGTGCATATATGGGAAAAAATTTACAGCTGATTGAGAAATTGCATCAGGAGCACGAGCTCTCCCGCGAGGAATATTTGCAGCTGATTCGGGAACGGAATCCGGAGGATACGGAAACGCTCCGGCGACTGGCGCAGCAGGAGGCGCAGGCGGTATTCGGGAATCGCATCTACGTGCGGGGACTCATCGAGTTCAGCAATTGCTGCCGCAACGACTGCTATTATTGCGGGATTCGGCGGAGCAACCGGAAGGCGGACCGCTACCGGCTGACGAAGGAGGAGATTCTTTCGTGCTGCGAGGCGGGGTACGGCTTCGGTTTCCGAACCTTCGTCCTGCAGGGCGGGGAGGACCCCGGGTTCTCGGACGAAGTGCTCTGCGATGTGGTACATTCCATTCGGCATCGTTACCCGGATTGCGCGGTGACGCTGTCCGTGGGCGAGCGGCCGCGGAAGGTCTACAAGGAATTCTTCGAAGCGGGGGCAGAGCGGTACCTCTTGCGGCACGAGACGGCAACCGAATCGCATTACCGGAAGCTGCATCCGGCGGAGCTGTCGCTTGCGAACCGGAAGCGATGCTTGCAGGATCTCAAGGAGATTGGCTTCCAGGTGGGCGCCGGCTTCATGGTGGGCTCGCCGTACCAGTCGGCAGAGAACCTGGCGGATGACCTGGTCTACCTCAAAGAGCTGAATCCCCATATGATTGGCATCGGGCCGTTCATTCATCATCAGGACACGCCTTTCCGGGAGGAACCGGACGGCACGCTGGAGATGACGCTCTACTGTCTCAGTATCCTGCGGCTGATGTTTCCGAAGGTACTATTGCCGGCGACGACGGCGCTCGGGACGATTCAGCCGAACGGCAGAGAGCTTGGCATCCAGGCGGGTGCGAATGTCATCATGCCGAGCCTGTCGCCGAAGGAAGTCCGGGGGAAATATCTTCTCTACGACGGGAAGATTTGCACCGGCGAGGAAGCGGCGGAATGCCACGCCTGTCTCGAGAACCGCATGCGGCATATCGGGTATGAGATTGTCACCGCGCGGGGAGACTACCCGGGGTGGTCCGAAGACCGATGATGCAGCGCTAGGATATCGCGAATTCCGGGTATTCGGAACCGGCGATGTAGGAAGCCGTGATGCCGGAAAGCGGCGGCGTGGAAAGCCGAAGTAGCGGAGTGGGCCGGCGTTTTCAAGAAATGGGTTGCGCTGTGATGAAGCAGGGCGGCCGGGTAAGTAAGAAGTATGATATGTATTTTTAACCAAAGTTCTAACCAAAGGAGGGAATTACTACATGGATACAGAAACTCGTCCTTATCTGGATTGGGAGACGGTGGGCTCTTTCATGGAGCAGGCTTTCGTGAAGCTGGGCGTGCCGGAGAACGACGCCAAGATTTGCGCGGATGTGCTGATGGAGAGCGACCGGAGAGGCATTGAGAGCCACGGCGTGAACCGTTTCAAGCCGATTTACGTCGATCGGATTAAGAAGGGAATCCTGAATCCGGTGACGAAGATTGACGTGCTGCGCGAGTCGCCGACGACGGCCGTGCTGGATGCCAATGACGGCATGGGCATGGTGGCCAGCAAGCAGGCGATGGATATGGCGATTGCAAAGGCCAAGAAATACGGCACGGCTTGTGTAGCCGTCCGGAATTCCTCGCACTACGGTATCGCCGGATACTGGGCGTCCATGGCGACGGATCAGGGCATGATCGGCATCACCGGCACGAACGCGCGTCCGTCTATTGCGCCGACATTCGGCGTGGAGAACATGATGGGCACCAACCCGCTGACGATTGGACTTCCTTCCGACGAGAAGTATCCATTCCTGATTGACGCCGCAACTTCCGTGACACAGCGCGGCAAGCTGGAATATTACGAGCGCATCGGCAAGGATACGCCGGCCGGCATGGTAATCGGCCGGGATGGCAGCGCGCTGACGGACACTTCCTACATTCTGAAGGCACTGACCACCGGCGAAGCAGCGCTGGCACCGCTCGGCGGAATCGGCGAAGAGATGGCCGGATACAAGGGCTACAGCTACGCGGCAGCGATTGAGATCCTGTCCGCGGCACTGGCACAGGGCAATTTCATGAAGAGCCTGACCTGCTACGATGAGGACGGTAACCTGAAGCCGTATCATCTGGGCCACTTCTTTATCGTCATCGATCCGGAAGCTTTCATGGGGCGGGAAGCATTCGAGAAGACCTGTGGCGATATTCTCCGGGCTCTCCGGAATTCGCAGAAGGCACCGGGTGCGGAGCGAATCTACACCGCCGGCGAGAAGGAATGGATCATGAAGGAATTCCGGGCCGACAAGGGCGTGCCGATGAGTGAGGCCGTGCAGAAGGAATTCATCGAAGTAAGAGATGACCTGGGAATCGATATGAAGTTCCCATTCGAATAATTTATTCCTTCATTTTATACATTTTGTACATTCATTTCCTGCACTCCTTTCGATGGGTGCAGAATCTGTTGCGACACGTGGGAAGCGCAAGCAGAAAGGGAATATAAGGGTAGAGGTATGACGAGATTAGCGATTAATGGATTCGGAAGAATCGGCAGACTTGCTTTTCGCAAGGCAATGGAATTAGAGAACTTCGAAGTGGTTGCCATCAACGACTTGGCAGCGCCTTCCATGCTGGCTTACCTGCTGAAGTATGACAGCGTGCAGGGCGCGTACCTCGGTCACGAGGTAACCTATACGGATTTGGCACTTGTGGTAGATGGTAAGGAAATCACCATCTTCAAGGAACCGGATGCGTCGAAGCTCCCTTGGGGAGAGCTGGACATCGATCTGGTACTGGAGTGCACCGGTTTCTATACGTCAAAAGCAAAATCCGAAGCGCATCTGGTTGCCGGCGCAAAGAAGGTGCTCATCTCCGCACCGGCAGGCAATGACCTGAAGACCATCGTCTATGGCGTGAACCATGAGACGCTGACACCGGAAGACCGGATTGTATCGGGTGCTTCCTGCACCACCAACTGTCTGGCACCGATGGCGAAGGCGCTGAACGATTACCGCGAGGTTCGTACCGGCTTCATGACCACCATTCACGCGTATACCGGCAACCAGAAAATTCTGGATGCCCCGGACAAGGGAAGCGCATTCCGCCGTTCCCGGGCGGCAGCCATCAACATCGTTCCGACGACAACCGGTGCGGCGCAGGCGATTGGCAATGTCATTCCGGAGCTGGCCGGTAAGCTGATCGGTTCCGCCCAGCGGGTACCGGTGGCATCGGGCTCGATTACCATTCTGGATGCGACGTTGAAGGATGAAACCGACAGCGTCACCGTAGAGGGAATCAATGCGGCCATGAAGGCAGAACGAAATGCCTCTTTCGGCTACAACGAAGATGAAATCGTCTCTTCGGACGTTCTCGGCATGAGCTACGGTTCCCTGTTCGATGCGACGCAGACCCTTGCACAGAAGTGCGGTACGCACATCTATGAGGTGCGTGTGGTCTCCTGGTACGACAACGAGATGAGCTACGTGAACCAGCTGATTCGGACGATGACTTATATGGCATCACTGTAGGACATATCGCTGTAAGTCATGCGATTGTAAGACAGACAATTCTGGCGTGCACAACAAGGCGGAATGCCAATGCGACGAGGGGAGCTCTTCGTTGTAAGACACGCAATTCCAGAGTGCACCCCAGGGGTAATGCAACGTGTGACCTGACAGGGACGTGTTTCTGCACATATGTATAGATGGATGATATTGGATATTTCCGAAAGGAGCAACGAAATGAAAATTGACAAGGCAAGAGAGTACGTCATTGATTCTCTGGATTACGCGTTCAAACCGAACACTGTAGCGGTTATCGGTGCGAGCCGGAACGAGCGGAAGGTTGGATTCAAGGTAATCCAGGGACTCCGGAGAAGCGGCTACGAAGGGACTATCTACCCGATTAACGTGAAGGCGACAGAGGTTGCCGGCATTCCGGCATACAAATCCATCCTGGAGGTTCCGGGTGACGTGGATATGGCGTTCGTATCGCTGCCTGCAGAGGGCGTCTTCGAGGCATTGAAGCAGTGCGTGGAGAAGAAGGTCAAGATTGCGGTGGTATCCTCCTCCGGTTTCGGCGAAATTGGCAACAAGGATCTGCAGAATGAGATTACGGAATATTGCAGAGATAACAAGCTGCCGCTGATTGGACCGAACCTGGTCGGTATCGGTACGCCGTATCATGATTTCAACTGTGGATTCGTCCCATATCTGCCGAACAAAGGACCGGTTGCCCTGATCTCCCAGTCGGGTTCCAACCTGCTGGCTGCACTGGGATCCTCCCAGCTTGATCATTTCGGTATCAGCATGTTCGTCGGCCTGGGCAACAAGGCGGACGTGGACTTCAGCGAAGTCATCAAGTACGCGGAGAAGGAACCGAACACGAAGTGCATCGCCGTATACATCGAGGCACTGGACAGCCCGGAGGCCTTCAAGAAGGCGTGCTTGGAGTGCGAGAAGCCGATTACGGTTATCAAGGTCGGGGCTTCGAAGATTGGCGTGAAGGCGGCCTTCGCCCACACGGCTTCCGAGAACAAGGGCCATTCCAACGAGGAGTACGACAAGCTCTTCGAGGAATCCGGCGTAATGAGAGAACGGACCTGGCAGGAATTCCTGGATACTTCGCTGGCGCTCGGCATGTGCCCACCGCTTCGCGGCAATAATGTCGTGATGATTACCAACGGCGGCGGCGCCGGACTGCTGGCCTGCGACCACTTCGAACGGCTGGGAATGCCGCTGAAGGAACTCAAGGAAATCTCACCGGAACTTCGGACGAACATCCGCAAGTATATGCCGTCTTTCGGATCTCCCCTTAATCCGGTGGATATCAGCGGAACGGCCACTTCGGATATGTACGGCGGCGCGCTGCGTACGGCTTACCGGGACGAGAATGTGGATGGCATTATGATTTCCGTATGCCCGACAGCAGTAACGGATGTGGAAGCAATTACGGACACTGTCATCGAAATTCACCGCCAGTATAAGAACCTGGGCAAACCGTTCATCATGGAGTGCCAGGGCGGTAACGAATGCAGAGAGGCCATCATGAAACTGAGAGACCACGGCATTCCGGCATACTCTACGATGGAGCAGGCGGTGAACGCGATGGTTGCACTGAGAACGTACAGTCACATCATGAGCAAGAAGGAAGAGCTCCTGAAGCAGGCCGATGCGGAATAATCGAGGGGCTGAATGACTTGGATGGATTCGGACGAATTCGGATGGATGCGAGTTGATGTGTACGAATGAATGGGGTATACATGGGGCGTACAGGATTGGGTATGCCATAGAATCGGAAAGTGGTTAATGTGCGACCGGGGTTCCGGAATTCCGGAACCCCGAAGAATGAATCGGAGTAACTATGAAGAAAGACAGACTATTTAAAATTATGCTCGTGATGGTGCTATTCTTAGCATTCCTCTTCTTCTCGGTAGGAAAGTGGACCTACTGTGCCATCGCCCTGATCGTCGCGGCCGGTGGATACATGAACCTCGGCGGCGGAGATTTCAACAAGAGAAACCTGTATGAGAAGCGGGTGCCGAACGAGAAGAACTGGACGCTCGATACCATCTACGAGAAGCTTTCCGATATGGACACGCCGCTGGGTAAATGCTGGTTGGGCCGGAATACGGAGAAGAAGGAATCCTGCATTGTATTTGGCCCGGCACCTTTCAAGGACTACATCCTGATTTCCATCAGTGGCAACGACATCAAGCTGCTCTCCGGATCGAGCACCGAGCACCTGGAGGCGCCGGAATCCGAGCAGTGGCGTTTCGACAATCTGCTGGATACCGCCAACCTCGAAGTGACACCGAAGCGTTATTCCGCGTTTGCTGCCGATAAGGTGGTGACCGCTGTGCTGCTGGAGGACCTGAAGAATCTGCTGGCATCCCTGGTCTCCGGACAGGGTACGGTGCCGGAATCGATGGATATGTATACCCTGTATCATTACAACAGTACGGATACCACCGTCCGCGACAGATTCGACAATTGCTATGCCAGAACTTCTGTTGCATATGAACCACTGTCCATCAAAATCTATGATATGGACGGACAGGAAGTCGCTTCCGTGGTACCGGATGGGGAGGAAAAAAATCAGAAATATACCGTCACGGTTTCCGGGGAGGCAGATGGATTGGCCTATCACGATAAGAAGGCGAAGGATGCGGATGTCTATTACCTGGAAGGACCGGATGGCCGTTTCGAGCTTCGGTCGTTCCGGGCGGTTCGAAGAGGCAACATCGGGATGAACTACATCCTGACGCTGAATGGGGAACCGAAAGCCATCATGGCATCTTCTCCGAGAATCCGTTTCGAATCTACCGGACTGATTGAGAATGATGTCATCTGCAGCCTGGATGATGAATATCTGCTGTGGTATATCATTATTCAGGAGATCGTGACGTCGCAGAGCTATTTTGTCAAGTAGCAGGGGCAGAAAAGTTTGACAAAATTCATTTGTTTTGTTATTCTGGTTAGAGACTATAGGAGGAACAGAAAATGAAGAGAATTAAGACAATTTCCACAAGAAATTTAGAGAACTCGTCCATCACCGGTGGTTGCGGCGAATGCCAGACTTCTTGTCAGTCTGCAAGCAAGACTTCTTGCAGCGTTGCCAACCAGCATTGTGAACAGTGCAAGGAAAACTAATTGCGAAGCGCTGCTTTTCAGAAGCAGCGCTTTTTCATGATGAAAGAGCGGTCTGTCTCTCGGGCAGGTCGCTTTCGATTTTTGATGCACGGATTCCGGAATCGGAATCATCGATGCAGACGAT
The DNA here is from genome assembly GCA_963630135.1 of Oscillospiraceae bacterium. Classification (GTDB taxonomy): domain Bacteria; phylum Bacillota; class Clostridia; order Peptostreptococcales; family Anaerovoracaceae; genus Mogibacterium_A. The sequence continues at coordinate 20,747 of CAVGMK010000029.1, read as the reverse complement.
ATATTTCGAATGCACCAGTCCGCTGTATCTGTCAATGAATGACGGTCAGTGATAGGATATTCGATGGGATTCGGAATGTAGACGTACTCGAAATACAGGTATATTCAAGATACAGACATAACAGGAGTGGAATGAATGGTACATCAGTACAAATTAGGGGGATATAACATTATCATCGACGGCAATAGCGGATCGGTTCATTCCGTGGATGATGTGGCTTATGACGTCATTGCGTTATATGAGACGTCCACACCGGACGAGATTTGTGATGCGTTGCTTCCGAAATACGCATCGGAGAATTTGACTCGGGAAGATATCGAGGAAGTCCTGGCAGACATCGAAGAATTGAAGAAAGAGGGGTCGCTCTTCTCTGTGGATCCTTTCGAGGAAGCGGCGGCAAAGATTAAGCGGAAGCAGTCCGTCCTGAAGGCCATCTGCCTCCACGTGGCGCATGGCTGCAACATGGATTGCAGATATTGCTTTGCCGGCAAGGGAGATTACAGCGGCAAGGCCGGCATCATGTCCCTGGAGGTAGGAAAGCGCTCACTGGAATACCTGGTGGAACAGTCGGGCACCCGGAAGCATCTGGAAGTGGATTTCTTCGGCGGGGAACCGCTGCTGAACTGGGACGTCTGTAAGGAGCTGGTTCGTTACGGTCGGGAGCTCGAGAAGAAATGCAATAAGAAATTTAATTTTACCCTTACCACGAATGGCCTTCTGATTGATGATGATGTCATCGAATTCTGCAATCAGGAAATGGGTAACGTCGTCCTGAGCCTGGATGGCCGCCCGGAAGTGCACGACTTCATGCGGCATACACAATCGGGGGATACTACTTATGATAAAATAATCGGTAAGTTCAAGCGCCTGGCGGACGCCAGAAACCAGCAGAATTATTACATGCGGGGGACTTATACGGCATATAATAAGGATTTTGCCAAGGATGTCCTGCACATGGCGGACATGGGCTTCAAGGAGACCAGCATCGAACCGGTGGTCAGTGCACCGGATGTGGATTATGCCCTGCATGAAGAGGACGTGCCGGGGCTCTGCCAGCAGTACGAGGAGCTGGCGGAAGCGATGCTCGAACGGAAGAAGAACGGCCATCCGTTCAATTTCTACCATTACACCATCGACCTGACGGGCGGCCCATGCATCTACAAGCGCGTGGCCGGCTGCGGCGTTGGAACGGAATATCAGGCGGTAACACCGACCGGAGACCTGTATCCGTGCCATCAGTTCGTTGGAAATGATGAGATGCTGATGGGAAATGTCTACGAGGGTGTCACGCATCCGGAGATTGTGGATATGTTCCTGAACGGCAACAACCTCTACACGCGGGATAAGTGCAAGGAGTGCTTCGCCAAGAGATATTGCGCCGGTGGATGTTCGGCGAACAACTACCATTCCAATGGAGATATCGATAAGGTGTACGAGCTCGGCTGTGAGCTGCATCGGAAGAGAATCGAGTGCGCCATCATGCTCAAGGTGGCAGAGCAGGATCTGGGATTGGAATAAGAGAAGGAGACTAGTACCATGGAGAGAGTCATTCTGGCTTCCAGAAATAAGGGGAAACTCAAGGAAATTCATGCCATCCTGGAGAAGTTCGGCATGGAGACCATCTCCCGGGATGATGCCGGACTTCCGACCTTCGAGGTGGAAGAGACCGGAACGACGTTCGAGGAGAACTCTTACATCAAGGCGAAAGCCATCCTGGATATCGCACATACCATCACCATCGCCGATGACAGCGGCCTCGAGGTGGATGCGCTCGGCGGGGCACCCGGCGTGTACTCTGCCCGTTATGCGGGAGAGGGCTGTACACCGGCGGACAACGATGAGAAGCTGCTCCGGGAGCTGAAGGATGTGCCGGAAGAGAAGCGGGGCGCGGCATTTGTATCGGTGATTACCATGCTCTTCCCGAATGGGGACAAGCTGGTAGCAAGAGGAGAATGCCGGGGACACATTGCCACGCAGCTCCGGGGAGAAGGTGGATTCGGGTATGATCCGCTATTCATTCCGGACGGAGAGAATCGCTCATTCGGCGAGATGAGCGGCGAAGAGAAGAATCGCATCAGTCATCGCGCAAGATCACTTCAGATATTGGAGAACATGATTCGGGACAGAGAGCATGCATAAAGAACGCCTGACGACGAAGAATATGATTAAGCTGGCCTTCCACGTGTGGAGGCAATTTGACGACCCCTATTATACGGGATTCGCTGCACAGATTGCCTACTTCTTCTTCATGGCGAGCATGCCGACCTTAATCGTATTATCTCAGGTGCTGGGTCTGTTCGATGTGTCGTTGGATTTCATCAAGGTATGGCTGGAGAACAATGTCAGCGAGAAAATCAACGAATTCGTCATGGATCTGTTCAGCGCGCAATCGGTTCAGATTACCAATGTTATCATGACGATTGTTGCCTTGTGGTCCGCATCGGGCCTGGAATTCTCGCTGGGAAGATTGGAAAGCCATGTGCTGACAAATGGCAGCTATCGTTTCGAGTTCTGGACAGAGCGAATCAAAGCGATTCCCACTGCTGTGGTCTCCATCGTGACGGTGGCTTTCACGCTGATATTGTATGTATTCGGCGAGAATATCATCAATAATATTCTGGAGAGCGTGCTACACTGGAATTACCTGGCGGAATGCCTCCTGGTGCTCCGCCTCCCAATCGCTGCCGGATTGTTCTTCCTGATGATATTGATGAATTACTACATTCTGCCGCGAATCAAGGTGCCTATCCGAAGCTTGCTGCCGGGTACGATTTTCGCCTGGAGCGGAATCATGGTTGTGACGGAATTCTATTCCATGTATCGGGAACGAATCTCTTATAATATTCTGTATGGCGCCTTTGCCAACATCGTGGCGCTGATGCTGTGGTTCTATCTGATTTCCTGGGTACTATGCATCGGCATGATGTTCAACAAAGCCTGGGACGATGTGATGAAGCGAAATCGCCTGACGCAGAGCAAGATGATGAGTTACCTGAAGGTGCAGAAATCTACCAGCCGGTACCAGCATTATTTCGTGCAATCGGATGACATTCTTCATCCGGAGCTGGATAGCATTGCGGTCAAGATGAGCAAGCGGTTCGTAGAAGGGTATGAAGAAGAAGTGGAGGCCAAACAACAGGAAATTCGTCGGAAACAGATGGTAGAGAGAGCAGCCGACCGGATGTATGACGAAATGAAACGTAATATCGAAAGAAGGGACAGGGAATTTCGAGATGAATGATACGGTAAATAAGATGGAACGGATTCTTTTTATTATGAACCCGAAGTCGGGAACGATGCAGGCCGAAAGATATCTGACAGATATCCTGCAGCTGTATTCGGATGCGGGAATCCGCACCACCGTGCTGATGACCCATCAGAGCGGAGATGCCCGGGAATTTGCCATCCGGTATGCGCACGAAGCTGATGCCGTTGTCGTCTCCGGCGGAGATGGCACATTGAATGAGGTAATTGACGGCATTCTGACGGCAGAAGTGAGTATCCCGATTGGCTACATTCCGTCCGGCAGCACGAATGACTTCGCGGCGAGCGTCGGACTGCCGAAGGGAATTATGGACGCGGCCGAGGTGGTGCTGAACGGAACACCGAAGACCTTCGATATTGGTTCTTTTAACGGGAGATATTTCTCCTATGTGGCGTCCTTCGGGGCATTTACCAGCACGTCTTACAGTGTGCCGCAGAACCTCAAGAACATCATGGGCCACACGGCGTACATCCTGAAGGGAATTCAGGATCTGGTGAACATCAAGAAGATTCATGCGAAGATTACCACAGATGCGGGAACGCTGAACGAGGAGGTGCATGAAGGGGAATTCATCTTTGGCGCGATGTGTAATTCTACGTCGGTGGGCGGAATGCTCAAGCTGGATAATTTCGATGTGGATATGAACGACGGAATGATGGAGGTGCTCCTGATTGAGGCGCCGAATTCGTTCCTCGACCTGAATGAGATGGTACGCGCACTGCTGGCCGGGACGCTGGACGCGCCGAATATCAGCTTCTTTAGCGCAAGAGAGATTCAGGTGGAAATTGAGCCGGATACCCATTGGACGCTGGACGGCGAGTACGAAGAGGGAGCGGATTCCATTCAGATTCACACACTGAGAAGCGCTGTTTCGCTGATTGTCTAGTTTGCGAATAGGCCAGATTTGCAGGAATACTGTCGTGGGACCATACCCACCGGAATGTAAGCCTCAGAGTATAGTCATAAGGATGAAACTACCATATTCATGAAAATGCAATTATGAGGTTATAGCCATGAGATTACGCCGGGACGGATTCATGCAGTGACTGCTACAGAAATGTAGAAAATAAGTACCACCCGGGAAAGATAACAGAAATAGACAGAAGCTAATAGATAAAGATAACAAAGGAGAGAGAACATGAAGAAGTTCATCGACGAATTCAAGGAATTTATTTCACGCGGCAACGTGCTGGACATGGCAGTCGGCGTTGTTATCGGCAGTGCGTTCACCGCAATCGTGAACTCGCTGGTAAATGATATCATCACACCGCTGATTGGCGTCATCATTGGCGGCCTGGATTTCTCCGGCCTGTCCATCCATGTCGGCGACGCCAATGTCGGATACGGATCGTTCATTCAGGCAGTCATCAACTTCCTGATTATTTCGTTCGTCATCTTCTGTATCATCCGGAGCTTCAATAAGCTCGCGAACCTCAACAAAGTGAAGGAAGAGGAAGCGCCGGCTGCACCGGAAGCACCGGCAGAGGATGTGCTCCTCCTGCGCGAAATCCGGGATCTGCTTGCCACAGAGAAGAAGCCCGAGGAGAAATAGCTCGGATTCCTTCATTCATTGACGCCTATTGATATGTTATGCGATTCTTTTTGCCGTCGCCCGAATGATTCGGCGACGGCATTTTAGTTTCTTGCGTTTTGCAATTCATAGCAATCGGTACTTCTGCGAACAGTTCATCTTTCGTTGCAATTACTACTTCTGCGAATAAGTCACTTTGCAGTTCGCACCGGGCAGCCGGCCGATTCTACCGGAAAGACTGCTGATGACATCCTGCGGCGCATCCACCACCACGCAGATGATATTGATGCCACGCGCCCGGTACGGGATTCCCATCCGCCCGACGATATATTGATTGGTCTCGTGGAGCAACGCGTTGATGTCCTCCACGCACTCCGGGTCAGAGATGATAATGCCGAGAATGGCTACTCTGGTCTCATCCATGGTTTCTATTGAACCTCCTTCTACATCCGCTGCACCTTGCGGTGGCGCAGGGTTCTGTCGCTGCGGGGAAGATGGTATTCTCCGGCAGCGGAAATATTCTATCACGAAACGAATGCTACTGACTACTGCGATTCTTATGCGGCGGAGAATCGGAAGAGTGTACTGAAGGGGAATTCTATTTTTGCCATAATGGACGCAGATAAGATGTAATTCGTGGCAATGAAGAAGGGAATAGAAATATGAGTATCAATGCGTGTGCGGCTGAGGCCGATTCCGTGTGGCATAAGGCAGAGAGCGGCTTGCCGAAGGTTAGAATGGATGGAGAATCGCTCCGAATCCGGGAGCAGCTGAATGTGCGGCTGACGAATTCGAACTGGGAGTCGGAGATGCTGGGAGAGACGCCGTTCATCGAAGTCGTGCCGGGGCTGGCAATGTACTGCGAGTGGATGATGCTGTCCGAGAATGGAGAGTATTGGCGAAGGCATATCTCTACGGAAATGATGGAGCAGATGGGAATGAATCGGAAGGAACTGATGGGCGCGGCGATTCGATGCTCCATGCAGCGGCGTCCGCCGGTGATGCTGGCATTCGAGGATGAGGAGATGGGGACGGAGAATCTGCTGTGCGGAGAATCCCCGCTGGAGAACATGGAGAATGCCATGTATATCCTGACGACGCGGGATTTCATGCTGGGGGCGGTGGCGCTGTTCTATCCGGGTGTGCAGGAGAGGATATCGCTGCTGATGGGTGGTAGCTATTATGCGATTCCGAGTTCGATTCATGAGTTCATCATCCTGCCGGATCGCGAATTCTATACGTATGAATTCCTCCTTCATATGCTGCTGAGTGCCAATCGGGAGATATTGGAGCCGGGGGATGAACTCTCGGAGCGGTTATACTATTACAATGATGCCAACGGCAAGCTGGTATGTTGTGAGAGAGTGCCACCCGAAGTGTGACGATTCCGGAAGAGGCAGGAAATCGCCGGGAGGGAATCGCGTGAACCGTTTCGGCAAAGAGAATTGGCAATTGAATTTCACCGGCGAACCGGCAACCTGTCAAGCGGAATAAGTAGCCAGTTTCCATGAGCCGAATGGGTTCGGCCATTCGGCAAGTAGATAAAGTAACACTTTGAATGAATGCCTGAATATGGTAATATCGAAGCAGGAATAACTTGCTGACCACAAGGTGTACCAAGTGGGAAGAAGGACCTATCGGGCAGAGACGGATAAGAAATGGACGGCGGTAACAGGCGAGGATGGACATCCGGCGAGGGTGTTCTGGTGCGCGGAGTGCCGGCTTGCGGACAGATTTTATGGACAGATACCGAAAGGACTTCTTCTGGGGAAGAAGTCCTTTTTTATGAAGTCTTTGCGAAATTCATTGGAGTACAGCAAGGGAAGAGCCGAGAAAATGAGTTGCCGGAGGGCGAAGCGGGAATCGTCAGTCAGACTGCGGAACGCTTATGAGGCCGTGCATGACGCATGCGTCATGCGAAATTCGGAATCAGACTGCGGAACTCTTATGAACGTCTGTGCATAACGCATGCATCATGCGAAATCCGGAATCAGAATGAAGAAATCCACAGAATATAAGTGCAGGAGTAATATATGATTAAAATTGCAATATACGGCAAAGGCGGTATTGGCAAATCCACGGTGACAGCGAATCTGTCAGCGGCTTTCGCCCTCATGGGAAAGCGGGTGCTGCAGATTGGATGCGACCCGAAAGCGGATTCCACCATCAACCTGCTGGGGGGGCAGCCGCTGGAGCCGGTCATGAATTTCCTCCGCGACCACGACCAGGAGCCGGAGATTGAAGACATTGTTAAGGAAGGCTTCGGCGGCGTGCAGTGCATGGAGACCGGCGGTCCCACTCCGGGAATCGGATGTGCCGGACGAGGGATTATTGCTACTTTTAACCTAATGGATGACCTGCGGATATTCCGGAAATTCCAGCCGGATGTTGTGCTCTACGATGTGCTGGGCGATGTGGTGTGCGGCGGCTTCGCGGTGCCGATTCGCGAGGGATATGCGGAGGATGTCCTGATTGTCACCTCCGGCGAGAAGATGGCGCTCTATGCGGCGAACAACATCCGGACGGCGGTGGATAATTTCTCTGACCGGGGATACGCCAAGGTCAAGGGCATTGTCTTCAACCATCGGAATGTGCCGCGGGAGGAGGAGAAGGTGCGAGCTTTCGCCGAAGAATCCGGTATCCCCATTGTGGGAGACATCCCGAGATCCGATGAAATCATCGACTGCGAGGAGCAGGGTATGACGGTGGTGCAGGGGAATCCGGAGTCGGAGATCAGCAAGCGGTTCTTCGATCTGGCGGAGTTCCTGCTGCGGGAGCACGAAGAACAGTGACGTGGGCGGATATGTCGAAGAACGACTTGCTACAGTCGCATCCGGGTGTGTTTCTGTACGGAACTGACCGGAAGAGAAGTCAGGTACAGGTGAGACCACCCGCGTCTCTGCGATAGCGATAGGATATTGCGATAGCGAAAGGATATAATGTGAGGGAAGCCTATTACGTAACGGTGAAGGAACTGCTGGGCCAGGAAGAATTCCGGGTACCGGAGGAAATGCAGTCCGGGGAGCATCTGATCTACAGCTCGCCGGCGACATTGTCGTACAATTCGCCGGGTGCGCAGGGCTTCGGCGTGAAGCGGGCCGGCCTCGTGATTCCGGAGTCCATCATGCTGTTGATTGCACCGGCTTGTTGTGGGCGCAATACGACCATCCTGGCGGACGAAGGCGGATACAGTGACCGGATATTCTTCCTTCAGATGGATGAATCGGACATCGTGACCGGACGCCATCTGTCGGATATTCCGGCGGCCATTCAGGAAATCCTGGATGTCTGTGAACCGAAGCCGAAGGTGGTGGTGCTCTGCATCACCTGCGTGGATGCGCTTCTCGGAACCGACCTTGAACGGGTCTGTCGCAAGGCGGAGGAGACGTTGGCCGAGACGCCCTATGCGGGCATTCGGGTGGTGCCATCCTACATGTATGCGCTGACCCGGGAGGGGAAGAATCCGCCGATGGTGGCGATTCGCGATACGATCTATTCCCTCATCGAGCGAAGTAAGCCGAAGATGAACCGGGTGAATCTCCTCGGGAATTTCACCCATCTGGAGGATGATTGCGAGCTCTACGATCTCCTGAGCCAGATTGGGCTGACAGATATCCGGGAAGTCGGAAGATGTCAGATGTTGGAAGAATACAAGGAGATGGGCGACGCGAACTTCAACCTGATTCTGAATCCGGAAGCGCGGAAGGCGGCTTACAATCTGGATGAACGGCTGGGCATCCCTTACGCGGAGCTGACGCGGCTGTATCAGCCAGACCGAATCGGCCGGCAGTATGAGCTCTTCGCTGCGGCGCTGGGAACAACCTTCCATCTGGAACCATTCCGTCGGGAAGCGGAAGCGGCGGTCGAACGGATGAAGGAGACCTGCAGCGGCAAGAGCTTTGCCATCGGACAGGTGGTGAACGGAAATCCCATCGAGATGGCATTGGCACTCTCGAAGATGGGCTTCGAGGTGAAAGCCGTTTTTGCCAATCTCTCCGAAGAGGATTATCCTTATATTCGGGAGCTGGGCGAGTATAATCGGGATATGCGAATCTATTCGACGCTGTCTCCGACCATGATGAACTACGATGGAGATCAGCAGGTGGATATTTCGCTGGGAATCGACGCCTCCTTCTATTATCCGAAATCCACCAACGTGAAATGGAATCAGGAGGTTCAGCCGTTCGGTTACCGGGGGTTGCAGCATTTTGCGGAGGCGGTGACGGCGGCAGCAGTCTCCGGAAAGGAAGGTGCCACCGAATGAAAGGACTTCGTAAATACATCTCGCCATTCACGCCGGACCAGTCCGGCGCGGTGTCCGTCCTCTTCGGATATGGCGGCATGCTGATTATCATGGATGCCGGCGGCTGTGTCGGCAATGTATGCGGCTACGACGAGCCGCGCTGGGGCAAGGCGCGAAGCGCGATTTTCAGCGCCGGCCTCCGGGATCTGGATGCGATTCTGGGCCGGGACGAGCTTCTCATCCGCAAGGTCCGGCAGGCGCTTCAGGATATGGATGCGAATTTCGTCGGCCTGATTGGCACGCCGGTGCCGGCCACCATCGCGACGGATTACCGGGCACTCAAGCGGCTGATGGAACGGGATTACGGACTGCCGGTATTGCCGGTGGAAACAAATGGCATCGAGCTCTACGACCGGGGTCAGGAACGCGCCTATCAGTGGCTCTTCCGGGAATTTCTGGAGGCCCCGAGCGCGATGGCGGAGGCAAATACTTCTCCGATATCCGGCGTTTCCAACATACCCAAGACGTTCGGTGACGGGATGGAATCGGATGAAGCGAATTCGTGCCCGAAATTCAGAACAGCCAGGGAAACCGGGCAGCCGAAGGCCTGTATGGCATCCGGGCAACCCGCTGAATCCGCGGAACTGACCGGCGAACCCTTCATCGGCGTACTGGGCGCCACGCCGCTGGACTGCACCGCGGTGGATGCCGGCGACGAATTCCGCCGCCTTATTCCGGAGCGCTACGGCGCGAGAGCGGTTGTCTATGGTATGGGAGATTCTCTGGAGGATGTACGAAGAGCCCATCTGGCGACGCGGAACCTGGTGGTCTCGCCGTCCGGCCTCAAGACGGCACGGATGCTGCAGGAAGACTATGACATTCCGTACGATGTGGGCTACCCGGCCTCGGAAGAGGAACGAAAAATATTTTTGGCCAAACTAGCAGACGACCGGGGGAAGAAAATCCTGGTCATTCACCAGCAGGTCTTCGCGAATGAAATCCGGCGGTGGATTCAGGATGCCGGAATCGCCACGGAGGTGGATGTGGCCAGCTGGTTTCGGATGTATTCGGAAATCAAGGCGGAGAACGATTTCGTCCTTGCAGAAGAAAATGACCTTCTCCGCAAAGTAATAGAGAATCAGTATGACGTGGTTATCGGAGACCCGCTCCTACGGCGGGCGCTCCCCGGGTGGAATGGAATCTTCCGGAGCATACCTCATTTCCCAATTTCCGGAGAACTCCATTCCTCGGAGACCACGGCAGCGTATTGGCAGAAAGCAGGTGAACAATGATGAGTAATGACAACATGTGGACGCGAATTCGTATTTTTGGCATCGTACAGGGCGTTGGTTTCCGCCCGTTCATTCGCCGGCTGGCGCTTCAGTATGAGCTGGAAGGAACGGTGTGCAACCGCGGCAGCTATGTAGAAATTCTGGCGAAAGGCGAGAAGCTGGCGGAATTCATCACGGCGATTCCGAAGGAAGCGCCGAAGCGTTCGGCCATCCTCAAGCTCAAATCCTGGGATGCAGAGGAACCGACGGAATGGACACCGGGGGATTTCGTCATCCTTGGGAGCGAGAAGGAGCTGGGCATGGTCTTCGTCTCGCCGGATATCGCGACCTGTCCGGAATGTGAAGCGGAGCTTCTGGATCCGAACAATCGCCGCTATCTCCATCCGTTCATCAACTGTACGGCCTGCGGTCCGAGACTGACGATTCTCGATTCGATGCCGTATGACCGAATTCGGACCAGCATGGCGGAGTTCCCGATGTGCCCGGATTGCGAATCAGAATATACAGATATCAAGAGCCGGCGGTATCATGCGCAGCCGGTCTGCTGCAACCATTGCGGGCCGGAACTGTACCTCCTGAACTGGCCGGAAAAATCCCGGGACGCCATGGCAGAGGTGCGCCGCGTGATTCGCGGCGGTGGCATCGTGGCCATCAAGGGTGTGGGTGGATTCCATCTGTGCTGTGACGGCACGTCGGATTTCGCGGTGGCCCGCCTGAGAGCGCTGAAGAACCGGCCGTACAAGCCTTTTGCCGTAATGATGCGGAACATGGATGTGGTTCGCCGTGAGTGTCAGGTACCGGGTTACGCCGAGAAGATCATGACCGGGCCGCAGAAGCCGATTCTGCTGCTGCCGAGAAGGGACGGAGGGGACGAGGAACGCCTCTGCGAGCAGGTGGCACCGGGTAACCCGAATGTGGGCGTTATGCTGCCATATACGCCGGTTCACCGTCTGCTGTTCGATGATCCGGATGCGGAAGGCATGCCGGATATCCTGGTGATGACCAGCGGCAACCCGAGCGGTGCGCCAATCTGCATGACGGACGAGGAAGCGGACCGCTATCTGTCGCCGATGTGCGACCGGATTCTCTCGAACAACCGTCAGATTCGGATTCGGGCAGACGACTCCGTCATGAGCTTATATCAGGGCAAGCCGTATATGATCCGGCGGTCCAGAGGATACGCACCGATACCGACCGTGCTCTCGGAGAGCTACTCCGTAACGGCCCTCGGAATAGGTGGCGAGCTGAAGAATACTTTTACCCTGCTCAAAGAAGATATGGCGTACCCATCCCCGTACATCGGCGATATGGCGGACGTGCGGAGCGTGGACGCGTTGAAGGCTGCAGTAATCCGCATGGAGCGGTTGCTGGAAATTCAGCCGCAGGTGATTGGCTGTGACTATCATCCGGGCTACAACACCGGTGTGGTGGCCAGAGAGATGGCGGCGGAGCTGGGCGTTCCGTGTGTGCCGGTGCAGCACCATTACGCGCACATCGCATCCTGCATGGCAGAGAACGAGTGGTCGGAGAAGGTCATCGGCGTGTCGTTCGATGGCACGGGCTATGGCACCGATGACACCATCTGGGGCGGCGAGATTCTACTGGCAGATTATGACGGCTTCGAACGGGTGGGCAGCATCCGGCCGTTCATCCACGCCGGCGGCGACAAGGCGTCGAAGGAGTGCTGGCGGATTGCCGTGTCCATCCTGGGACAGGAACTGGCCGGCCGCTTGAATCTTGGCTCGGAGATTGAGCGGAGAGCGATTCAGTTCATGCTGGAGAACGAGGTTAATGTCATCCCGTCCACCAGCGCCGGGCGGCTGTTCGATGCGGTCAGCAGCATTCTCGGACTCAAGCAGGTCAATTCTTTCGAGGGCGAGATGTCCATGCGGCTTCAGTTCGAAGCGGAGGCGTGCAAGCTGTCCCTCCCGGAGAATATGTACGAAGGGCCGCTCACCACGATGGAAAATGGATTCTGCTATTTAGAGACAACCGAGCTTATTCGCGACATCGCGGCCAAAGCCCTCGCGCGGGAATCGACCAACGTGCTGGCGCAGATGTTCCATCAGGTGCTGGCGGATATGATTACGGAAGCCTGCGTCCGCGTCCGGGATAAGAGCGGCATCCAGACGGTGGCTCTCTCCGGCGGCGTATTCCAGAATGTGCTGCTGCTGGGTCTGACGGAACAGCGGTTGGAGCGGAAGGGCTTCCGCGTGCTGACACATTCGCTGGTACCGGCCAACGACGGCGGTATCGCGCTCGGCCAGGCGGTTATCGCCGCACGGCGCCTGCAGCAGGGATGCCTGGATGGAGAGATAATTAGATAACAGAACAAGGAGGCACTATCGTGTGTGTAGGAATTAAGGCCCGCGTGGCCGATGTGGAGAACGGAATGGCGGTCATCGACGCCTCCGGCGTGAAGCGCAAGATTTCCTCGGAGCTGATTGAGGATCTGGCGCCGGGCGATTACGTGATGGTGCATGCCGGAATTGCCATTGCCCGCATTCAGGGAAGCGATGCGGACGAAGCATCAGAGATCATGGAGGCACTGTAGATGGCATTGAATCAAGACGCGGCGAGAGCTGCGGACATCGTTCGGAATTATGACGGCCCGAAGATTCGGATTATGGAGGTCTGCGGCACGCATACCCACGAGATTTTCCGCCAGGGAATCCGCCAGCTCCTGCCGGAGAGCATCGAGCTGATCTCCGGCCCGGGATGCCCGGTCTGCGTGACCCCGGTGGGATATATTGACGAAGCGGTGATGCTGGCGCTAGAGAAGCGGGTAAAAATATTTACGTTCGGCGACCTCGTCCGGGTACCCGGAAGTGAGCGCAGCCTAGCGGATGCCCGCCGGGAAGGCGCCGATATCCGCACGACCTATGCGGCGGTGGATGCGCTGGAGTATGCGAAAGAACATCCGGAGGAAGAAGTCTGTTTCCTTTCCGTTGGGTTCGAGACCACGACCCCGGGAAGCGTGATTGCGCTTCGCAATGCGGTGAGAGACCACGTGGAGAACTTCTCCCTGCTGACGGCGAACAAGACGATGGAGCAGGCGTATCTGGCGCTTAAGGGTAGCGCGGATGCCTTCCTGTACCCGGGGCACGTCAGCACTATCACGGGCATGGAAGTATATCGGAGACTGGCGGAGAAGGAACATATTTCCGGCGTGGTCACCGGCTTCAGCACCTCCGAGATTGTCACGGCGCTTGCGACCATCGTGCGCCGGGTGTCGGAAGTGCGGGCGGGGGAAATTCCTGCTTTTAGCGAGAATTGCTACCCTGCAGTGGTAACCGAAGAGGGCAGCCCGGTTGGACGGAAGTTGGTCTCGGAATTCATGGAGCCTTGCGACACGGAGTGGCGTGGCCTCGGAGTTATTCCGAAATCCGGGATGAAGCTGCGGGCGGAATATGCGGCGTACGATGCGAGAATCAAATTCCGGCTGCCGGAGATGCGTGGCACACCGAACCCAGCCTGCCGGTGCGGAGAGGTGCTTCGCGGAATCTGCAAGCCGATGGATTGCAAGATCTATGGCAAGCTCTGTACGCCGGAGCATCCGGTCGGCGCGTGCATGGTGTCCGGTGAAGGGGCCTGCTCCGCGTATTACAAATACGGAAGTACATTGAATCTATCGTAGAGGAAGGAAATCAGACGTATGACTGACAAGATAACGCTGGCGCACGGCGCCGGTGGCAAGCAGACCTCGGAGCTCATCGGGGGGCTGTTCAAGAAATTTTTCGATAATCCCTATCTGACTGCCGATGATGCGGCGGTATTGACGCCACCCGCCGGAAGGATGGCGATGTCGACCGATGGCTTCATCGTCTCGCCGGCATTTTTCCCGGGCGGAAACATCGGGAAATTGAGCATCTGCGGGACGGTCAACGACCTGGCCTGCATGGGAGCGAAGCCGCTGTATATTTCCTGCGCCTGCGTTATCGAAGAGGGATATCCGATTGCGCAGCTGGAGGAAATCGTCCGGGCCATGGCGGAGACGGCGAAGCAGGTGGGCGTTCACATCGTCTCCGGCGATACGAAGGTAGCCGGCAAAGGACAGGTGGACGGCATCTTCATCACCACGACGGGCGTCGGGGAGATTATGGAAGGCGTGGACGTGTCGGGGGCTTATGCGAGACCGGGTGATGCCATCTTGGTGACCGGCGATGTGGGACGGCACGGCTGCACCATTCTCTTGGAGCGGGACCGTTACGGCATGGAAGCCGATGTGACCAGCGACTGTGCGCCGCTCTGGCATCCGGTGAGGAAGCTGCTGGAATCGATTCCGGATGTGCATGTGATTCGGGATGCGACCCGCGGCGGCGTGGGCACGGTGCTCTATGAGATCGCGGAGCAGAGCCATGTGGGAATTCAGCTGGATTCGGCGGCGGTGCCGGTGAGCGACGCCGTCCGCGGCGTCACCGGCATGCTGGGCCTGGAGCCGCTGTATCTGGCTTGCGAAGGACGTCTGTGCATCTTCGTGCCGGAAGCGCAGGCGAAGGAGGCCGTTTCGATTCTTCGCGCTGCCGGACCGGACACGGCCGGAACCAGGGTTATCGGGAAGGTGACCGACCGCATGCCGGGTCATGTCATCATGACGACGGAGCTGGGCACGGAGACACTGCTGCCGGAGCCGGGCGGCGAGCTGCTCCCGCGAATTTGCTAGCGTGGAGAATGGGCAAATTACCGATTATTCCGAAAAAATTTCAAAAAAGTGCTAGACAAACGCGCCATATTGCTGTACAATAACACTTGCGTTCGGCAATGCGGCGCAAATATGGCGTATTGGTCAAGAGGTTAAGACGCAGCCCTCTCACGGCTGAATCTGGGGTTCGATTCCCCAATACGCTACCAATTATCTGAAGCTTTCTACGGAGAGCTTCAGTTTTTTCTTGTTTCCATTTCGCCATCTTTTTTCATTCTTGCGGGATTCTTTTGTTCGTTCATCGAAAATAATGACTGGCGTATCCGATTGTTCCCTTTGCATGGAGATAATCCATATCTGTTGGTGCTCTGCGATAGCTGTCGCAGACCAGCACGTTGCGATATCGTCGTTGAGTGTAACCACTCTGGTGGATGGGCACTGCGATAGCTGGTGCATGTCGGCACGTTGCGATATCATTGACCTCGCCTCATGTGATGGTTGTATGAATTCTTCTGTACATCGAAATTAATAAAGGCTGTAGCCTTGCACGTTAAAATCAAAAATAGCATAATAATTGTGTATGACTTTATGGATTTGAGTTAGTACAATAGGGGAATGAAAGGGGAAATGATGTTATCTTTCGAAAATGATTACAGCGAGGGCGCGCACTCCAGAATCCTGAAGAAACTGGTGTCGACGGACATGCAGCAGGTACCGGGCTATGGGACGGATCGGTATTGCACGGAAGCAAAGAAACGAATCCGGCAAGAAATCGAGCAGCCGGATGCGGATATTTACTTCCTGATGGGAGGCACGCAGACCAACCAACTGGTAATCGATACGATGCTCCAGCCATATGAAGGCGTGATAGCCGCGGAGTCCGGCCATGTCAGCGTACACGAGGCCGGTGCCATCGAGTTCGGCGGACATAAGGTGCTGACTGTACCGCCTCACAACGGCGGTAAGGTGAGCCCGGTGGAAGTGAAGAACCTGATTACGGATTTCCACAAAGACGGCAACCACGAGCACATGGTGTTCCCGGGAATGCTCTACATCTCGCAGCCGACGGAATATGGCGCCATCTATTCGAAACGCGAGCTGGAGGCACTGAGCCTCATCTGCCGCAAATACAAGATTCCGCTATATCTGGACGGTGCCCGGCTCGCTTATGCGCTGGCCAGCCACGAGAATTCCCTGAGCCTTAGTGATATCGCTAGGTTAACGGATGTCTTCTATATCGGCGGCACCAAGTGCGGGGCTCTCTGCGGGGAAGCACTTATTTTCACCCGCAATAACACGCCGGCTCACTTCGTGACCCAGATCAAACAGCACGGGGCGCTGCTGGCCAAAGGCCGCCTTCTCGGCATCCAATTCGCGGAGCTGTTCCGGGACGACCTATACTACAAGCTGGGTCAGAACGGCATTGACACAGCGGAAATGCTGAAGATGGTCCTTCATGAGAAGAAGTATTCGTTCTATTTCGAGTCCCCGACCAATCAGCAGTTCGTGATTGTCGACAACCACAAGCTGTCGGCGCTGAAGAAGAAGGTGGCGGTCAGTTACGTGCAGAAGTACGACGACACTCACAGCGTAATCCGGTTCTGCACCAGTTGGGCGACGAAGCCGGAGCAGGTGCTCCAGCTGGGGGCGCTGCTGTAGGAGTGGCTGTAGAAGTGCATCAGTGATTCCCGGTAACTTCGAGGAATGGCATCGCCGGGGAATAACCGATGAAAGATTCGAAATATCTATTCGGGCGAGGGACGCCACCGGGAAGGTCATAGGGAAGACATCGCCGGCGGAGTCGGAGACCGGAGAGGAAAGATATTTATTTTTACCATGTGTAATGATGAAGGAGGTTAACAATGGACAAGATCAAGATGGCAGATGACATGCACAATGCAAAGTACAACTGTGCGCAGGCAGTACTGTGCGCTTTCGCGGAGGAAATCGGCGAGGACAAGGAAGTGCTGTTCCGCATCAGCGAGGGCTTCGGCTTCGGTGCGGGTAGCTCGTACGGAATTTGCGGTGCGCTGACCGGTGCGATTATGCTGGCTGGCCTCAAGAATAGCGATGGCAACCTGGAGAGCCCGGCAACCAAGGCGGCAACCTATAAGATCGCGAAGGAAATGACCGAGAAATTCCAGGAGAAGACCGGCGGCCTGATTTGCAGAGATCTCAAGGGACTGGACACCGGTAAGATGCTGATGTCGTGCCCGGATTGCATCAAGGCCGGCGTGGAAGTGGTACAGGAAGTGCTGGGGCTGTAGTGGATTGTCATTCGCGATGAATGGCAGAAACCAAGGACAGAAGCAAGTACTGTAATTAGATACAGAGAATAGGGATAGAGACATTAGAGAAAGAAGGAGCTTTGATTAGAGAGAAACGCGATAAGAAACAAATGGATATGCTGAACGGGCCAATCTGGCCGAAGGTGCTGCAGTTCGCCCTTCCGTTGGCGGCGACCAGCATCCTCCAGCAACTCTTCAATTCCGCGGACATTGCGGTGCTGGGGCGATTCGCCGGGAAGCACGCCATGGCGGCGGTGGGGAGCACATCGCCGATTGTCGGCCTGCTCGTCAACCTGTTCGTCGGCATTTCCGTCGGTGCGAATGTGGTTATTTCGAACTACACCGGACAGAATAACGAGAAGAAGGTAAGCGAGGCGACCCATACATCCATCATCCTGGCGCTGATTTGCGGCCTGATGGTGGCCGGGCTGGGTCAGCTCATTGCCGGTCCGATGGTGAGCCTGCTGGGAACCCCGGCAGAAATTTCCGATATGGCCGTCAAATACCTCCGAATCTATTTCGCCGGCATGCCATTTGTCATGCTCTATAACTTCGAATCCGCCATCTACCGGAGCCAGGGAAATACCGGTACGCCGTTGATGTGCCTGTCCATTTCCGGTGTCATCAATGTCGTGCTGAATCTGGTCTTCGTGCTCGGCTTCCACATGGACGTCGACGGCGTAGCGACGGCGACGGTCATCGCCAACATGATCAGCTCACTGTTGCTCCTCTTCCTGCTGACGCGGCAGAAGGGCGCCATCCGGATTCACCGGAGCGGCTTCCACGTGAATCGTTGTATCCTGGAGCGAATCCTTCGAATCGGCATCCCGTCCGGCATTCAGGGCATGGTATTCTCCATCTCCAACCTGGTGGTGCAATCCGCCATCAACAGCTTGGGCGCCGACGTGGTCGCTGGCTCGTCCGCGGCATTCAACCTGGAAATCATGGGGTATTACATCCTGAATTCCTTCGGCCAGGCGGCCGTCACTTTCATCGGCCAGAACTACGGCGCCGGCAACCTGAAGCGATGCCGCAATGTCACGAAGCAGGTGCTGATTCTCGATGAAATATTCACCGTGGTCGTGGCGGCTTTGCTGATCCTCTTCGGCCACCAGCTTCTCCGCATCTTTAACACGGATCCGCAGGTTATCCACTACGGCTATATCCGCGTGTACACGTTGCTCTCGGCGGAAGTCATCAACGTGGTCATCGAAGTACTGTCCGGCACGATGCGCGGTTACGGCGCGTCGATGGTGCCGGCCGTGGTAACCTTCGTCGGCATCTGCGGTACCCGAATCCTGTGGGTGTACACCGTCTTCCGCGCGATTCATTCCTGGAACTGCCTGATGGTGGTATATCCGGTAAGCTGGCTGGTGACCATGATTGTCATGATCTTCGCTTACTTCCGCCAGGTCCGGAGAATTCAGCAGAATCACGCTTCCTTTTAACCGCAGATAATTCGGCCGTAGATAATTCGGTCAAAAATAGAAAGAACTGTTCGCACCGGCGTCCGATGATGCCCGTGGAACAGTTCTTCTTTACTTATCGTTCTATGCGTACTATGCGTACACGATGATGGCCATGAAGCGTACCGGCTCGTCTTTATGGTTGGTGATGCTGTGGCCTTCTCCCGGACCGGTGAATGTGATGTCGCCGGCCTTGATGGTGGTAACGGTTCCGTTGTCGTTGTATTCGGCTTCGCCCTCCAACATGACGTAGATCTCCGCGTCACCCTCGTGAACGTGGTAGCCGACGCCGCATTCCTTCTCCAGAACGTTGTCATTCACCATGTGGCCTTTGCCCCACATTTCCGACGGATCTTCGACACCGACCAGCGAGGTCAGGTGGCCCGGACCCTGGCGTACGCCTTCCTTCGTTACTACTTGGCGGTCTTCTTTTCTTCTAATCAGACTCATTGTCATACCCTCCTGTTTCATTCGATACGCTGGATGCATCTTGTTAGACGCTTTCCCGCGCTATTGATTACACGTTACACATTATACATCATTTCGGATGGATGTTCTCCGGAATTTGTCTCGGAATCTCGTTATTCCGCCGCCTTAGATATTTCCGCCTTCCGGTTCTTCTGAATCTTCCTTCGGAAGAATTCCATCCCGGAAGCCCAGCAGATTGCAGGCTCTGGCCTCTACGGCGTTAGCAATGGCCAGCGTGACATCCAGGTCGTGCCCGTAATAGAGTGCGCCGTGGTTCGCGATGATGCAGGCGTGGCTTCCTTCCAGCGCGGCCATGACGCTATCGCAGATGGCTTCCGTTCCCGGGAACTGGTGCTCACTGCAATGCATATCCCCAATCAATTCATCCATTGGTGGTTCCGTGAACCGGAGACCGGCATGCGCGGCCGCGAAGGCGCTGATGGCGTTGGAATGCGTGTGGATGACGGCATTGCAATCCGGATATTTCCGGTAGATGGCGGCGTGAAGCCGGTATTCGGAAGAAGGCTTCCGCTGCATGCCATACTCCAGCTCGTCAAGATTCATGCGGACGATGTCCTCTACGCGAATGCTGAAATAATCCATGCCGGTCGGCGTAATCAGCATCTGTTTCTCGTTCAGTCGAAGCGAAAGATTGCCCCAGGAACCCTGGACCAGCTCCGAACGGCACATCTCCCGGCCGCAATCAATCAGCTTGTTCCGAAGGATGAATTCGTCCGGCCCGGTGCTGATGAAATCCACATGCCCATCCTTATTCACCTTGGAATAGTTCCTGTCGTAGAACTGGTGCAGCTGCTCTGCGGTTGCCGGATCCAGATATTGAAGCCCGCCCAGCTTCTCGGCGTAGACCTCGGCTTCCGCACTCTTCTCGAGAATGCGTGCGCCGGCAATGGCTTCCTCCATGGATGTGCCCACGGCGATGATGCCGGAGCCCTGGATGAAGCAGCCACCGCGATTCTTAAGCGCCCGAAGCAGCGTCTTGGCCTTGCCGTCCGGACAGACCGCCACCGACGGCCCGATAATCTGTGCCAGGTCGTCCAGCGCCGGATTCATCACGATGTGGGTCTTGGAGAAATGCACAGAAGCCTCGGTGCAGATGAACACGATGGCGTTCAGGTCCTCGCGGCTATAGAAAATCTGCCCGATATCTCCGGTGCTAATGTCGAATAATTGAAAGTCCTTCTCGGTTAGCTTGGAAAGGCGAAGGTTCTCCTTCGATGCCAGATAGGTGTGGTCGTCCAGGCGGAGAACCAGCTGCCCGTAGGCCGAGAAATATCGTTCCCGGAAAACATTGGAACGATCGAGTAGTTGTCTTGTCGCAGTGCTTATGTCCATACTTAAATGTCTCCAAACAATATTTTGACTCGATTACAAATATTAATTTGGTTCGATTATACCATCCATTGAACTTTTCTATGTGATAGAACGCTAAAAATCACCGGGGAATCATGCCATTCATCAATACGAGCCCCCGGCAAAAAATAAATTTTTCAATACCTGGCACTTCCGACCGGGCTTTGAAATCCGGTAGATA
>CAVGMK010000028.1:0-7267 GCA_963630135.1 Oscillospiraceae bacterium | reverse complement strand
GGATTCGGCGATGCGAAGTAAACGCCGCTGGCGGGAGGTGGCGGCGGTGACAGGCATGCGGTGCGATACGCCAATGCAATGAATCGGCGTCTGCTAGAATGACAGGTTGGCGAAGGATTCGGCGATGCCAGGAGCCGGCGGCCGCCGCAGGAACAGGCCCGCGAAGAAATTCGCGCAAGCAAAAACCCGTTGCGATATTGGGGGAATGCAACGGGCTATGCCTACTACAAAATTATTAATTAAGAAAGAACAATTAAAGAAAATGCATTATGGTTACTGCTAATCGGAGGTTATTCCCTTTAGCAACTACATGATAGCATTGGAATGTGTTGGTTATGTCAAATTCTCATATTACTTGCGTGTATGCTTCATGTCTGGATTTTGCGGGTTCTGGGGAGTGGCGCACCCCGGCGACTTCCGGCCGGTCGGACGCTGCGGCAGGGCGGAATTTATTTTTGGCCGAAATTGGATGGATAAAAGTGCCAGAGTTTTCTCGCTGCTGAGCGATGTAGGCGCCGGAATCATGGTATAATGTCCGTAGATACATTTCTCATTCAGATATCAGGAGGAAAATATAATGAAATATCAGATTCTCGGAGATTCCGACAACCCTATCGTAGACATCACGCTGGGCGCCGGCGAGACGCTGAAGCTCGAGAGCGGTGCCATGGTATACATGCAGAACGTGGAGCTGAAGGGCGAGACCAACAGCAAGAAGAGCGGTTTTGGCGGGCTGATGGGTTCCATCGGCAGAAGCATTGCCAGCGGCGAGAGCATGTTCATCACCAAGGCAACGGGCAAAGCGGATGGCGCGAAGCTCGGCATTGCCCCGGCAGTTCCGGGCAAGGTGGCGTGCATCAACGTGGACGGCAACAAGCAGTACCGCCTCAACACCGGTTCCTTCCTCGCATGCGACGACAGCGTATATTACAACATTAAGAGCCAGAGTGTGGGCAAAGCGCTCTTCGGTGGCACCGGTGGCTTCTTCATCATGGAGACCGAGGGTTCCGGCCAGATGCTGGTGAACGCATTCGGCGACCTGATGGTTCTGGATGTCACAGACAGCGCGCCAATTGCTATCGACAACGAGAATGTCGTTGCTTGGGATGCGTCCCTGGCTTATGAGATTCGCGTAGCTTCCGGCACGATTGGTTTCATGTCCGGCGAGGGACTGGTCAATGAGTTCCGCGGCAACGGCAAGGTCATCATCCAGACACGTAACGTGCATTCGCTGGCGAACGCGGTGGCAAGATATATTCCATCCTCGAACTAGGATTGCTGCGACTCGGCTATGTGCAGATTGAAATTCTGGGCTAAATTCGTGGCCGGGATTCCGCAAGCGGAAACCCGCAATTGTGTTCCAGGAATCTATACAGCCACGCAATATGGCAGATTGAAATTTGTAATTTATCGAATGAAATAACATAACCCGGCGCTTCGGCTTGTCCGAAGTACCGGGTTTCTTTATCTCCATAACCTATTTCCATCGCTTATTTCGCGAATTATCAATCGGCAGTATCCTTCGAAATCATTCCCTCGTTGTATCCATCTGATGTTGTCCCGCGAGATACTTTGTTATCCCGAAGTATTCGCCTTCGACGAATTCTTCCAGGACATTGAGCATTCCCCGTCGCTTACGCCGGGGAGCCGGAAGCAGTCGAATCGTCTGAGATATTAGGGAATCTTGGTGCCGGCGCTTTCGCGTAGATCTCCGCGAGAGAATACCGTCTCATCTCCGCGTACAGCGCTTCCTGGATTCGTTCCAGCTCGTAGTGCACAGCACACGGCGAGTCTTCCGTGTTGAGCGGACATTCCGCGCCTTCCCGGAGGCAGTCATTGACGGCAGCGTCCGGATTCATGATGACATACACATCGTAGAGCGTAATCTGGTCCGGATCCCGCGTGAGCTTGTAACCGCCCACGTTGCCGCGCACGCTAGTAATCAGGCCAGCCTGTTCCAGCTTCCGCGCCACCTTATAGGCGATTGCAGAAGAAATCAGCTCCTTCTCAATGATGGAGCTGATGCTCTTCTGCTCTTCAGTCCCCAAATTACGAATCAGACGAAATGCATAATCAGTCTCTCTGGTTATCAGCATTTGTATTCCCCTGTTCTGATTTCGAAATGGCTTATTAAGCTTTTTGTATCATAGTTGACCGCTTTCGTCAAGATGCACATTTCTTTCATTCTCATTCGGATTCACTCGGGCGACGCCGGGATGGCGCGGGAATCGCGTCAGCATGTTCACCTTGCAGCGACCCCACGCTCCGAAGCCGCCGCTGAATCTGCCGCGTCCGGACGCCCACCAGCTTGTCGAGGTCGTCATTCGCCTGCACCAGCCGATGCTGCGTGCTCTCCAGCACTTCCACAAACGCGTCGAACTCCGTCCGCACCGCCGCCAGCAGCTCCCAGACCTCATTCGACCGCTTCTCAATCGCCAGCGTGTTGAATCCCATCTGTAGCGAATTCAGCAGCGCCGAGATGGTCGTCGGCCCCGCCACCGTCACCTTGTACTTCCGCTGCAGCATCTCCAGCATGTTGCTCCGCACGACCTCCGCGTACAGCCCCTCGAACGGCAGGAACATCACGGCAAAATCCGTCGTATACGGCACCTCGATATATTTGTCATGGATATCCTTCGCCTCTGCAGCAATCCGGGTCAAAAGTCTCTTCTTCGCCGCCGCAACTTCCGACTTGTCCCCACTATCGTACGCATCCTGAAGGGCGCTATACATATCCGCCGGAAATTTCGCGTCAATCGGCAGGTACACCACGCTGCCATCCCCGGAACCCGGCAGGCAGATAGCAAATTCAACGCGGTCCCGGCTTCCCGGCCGTGTCGCGACGTTCTCCGCGTACTGCTCCGGACTCAATATCTGTTCGAGAATCGCACCCAGCTGAATCTCCCCCAGAATGCCCCTCGTCTTCACATTCGAGAGGATCTTCTTGAGGTCCCCCACGCTCCCGGCAATGTTCTGCATCTCCCCCAGGCCTTTGTAGACCTGCTCCAGCCGCTCATTGACCAGGCTGAAGGACTGCGTCAGCTTCGTCTCCAGAGACTTCTGCAGCCGCTCATCCACGGTGTGGCGGATGTTCTCAATCTGCTGGGCATTCTCCTGCCGAAGCCGGCTAAAATTCTCGTCCAGCGCCTTGAGCCTCGCATCCTGCTGCCGCGCCACCGCGCTCTGCAGCGCCTCCTGTTGCTGGGCAATCGCCTTCTGCGTCTCCACCGAATTCTGGCTGTACAGGCGGAAATATTCCCCAGTCTTCGCACCGCTCCGGTTCACCCGCGCGAGCACCACCAGCAGCAGGAACAGAATCCCGGCGGCCAGGAGAATCAAGATGATAAGTAATACGCGGTCCAGCATAAAATACCTCCGTTGTGGAATTATCAGTCACGATTGAAATATATTGATATACAAACGAATTACAAACGGGCGCCTTCGGCATTTCGTGCGATTCCGACGAGTTACAGTCGGCATTCCGCCCTAATTCGAATGAATGGCCATTTGGAATCAGCAATCGGTTGCTAACAGTATAGCATATCTTCCCATGAATGCGAACATATGTTTTTTCGCCCTGCGCTCTCCTACGCCGAAGCTTCCTCCTCCGGTTAAAAACAAGCTTCATCCGGCGCAAGCGGCCGAGCAGATGAGGCAGTACGTAATGCCGGCCACTTCTGCGGTTCAATTCAGCGAGGGTTTTCCATTGACAGCTTACGCCGGATGCCGGCGAAGCCTGCGCGCGGCCACAAATGGTGCCCATTCACCGGAAGTCCATGCAAGAGAAAAGCGGAGCGCCGGTGGGCGCTCCGCGGGTGTTTTTGGCAGAGGATAATAAGATTAGCCAACAATCTGGTATTTCTTCTCAACGTGGTTCAGGAGCTCACAGCCGTCCTCGGTAACGAGAACGAGGTCCTCTACACGAACGCCATATTTGCCAGGGATGTAGATGCCCGGCTCGATGGAGAAGATATTGCCCGGAACGGCCGGGTTCTTGTTAATCGGGCTGACGTCGCCGTACTCGTGGTCGTCCTGGCCGATGAAGTGGCCCAGACGAACACCCCAGTACTTGGTGTAACCCTGCTCGTCAACGTAATCTCTGGCCTGTGCGTCGATGTCGCAAATCGGAACACCCGGCTTGATAGCGGCTTCCGCCTTGAGAACAGCGGTGCGAACGATGTCGTGGACCTTCGCCTGCTCGTCGTCAACGCTCTTGCAATAGAAGGTTCTGGTCATGTCAGAGCAGTAACCCTGCCATACGCAGCCCATGTCAATCAGGATGCACTCGCCGGCCTTGAGCTGTCTGGTCTCGCTCGGATCGTGGTGCTGGTCTGCAGCGTTCTCGCCGAAGCATACGATGGTCGGGAAGCTGTTGCCGCTGGCGCCTTCTTTGAGGTACTCCGCGTCAATCCAATCCGCAATCTGCTTCTCGGTCATGCCTTCCTTGATGTAGCCGGCAACTCTCTCCATTACGATGTCGTTGATCTCGGATGCCTTCTTCATCAGGGCGATTTCCTCGTCGTCCTTTGCGGCACGAACGTTATCCACACAGTCGGAGCCCCATACGGTCTTCAGGTTCGGGCAACGCTCCTGCAGCGGAATCAGGTAACGAACGGTCATGGACTTGTCCACGCCCAGTGTTCCCTCGGTGTCGATGTTCTCGGCGATGAGGCCAATCTGGTCGTCCATGTCGGTGAACCATACTTCTTTGTAACCGGTGTCGGATACGAAGAACAAGGTGTTCATGAAGAATACGTGCTCGCCGTTCTCCTTGAGAAGGAGCGCCCACAGTCTCTCCATTGGTTCTACGTAGAATCCGGTCAGGAAAGCGATGCTCTTGGAGTCGGTGATGAAGAGCTGGTTGAGGCCCTTCTTCTTCATCTGCTCGAGAACACGGCCAATTCTTTCGTTCTGCTTTGCAGTGAGTTTCTCATTCATTACAGTAATCCTCCTTAATGTAATGTCACGAAAATATATGTAATAACACAAATGATTTTGCAATATCCATTCTAGCACAATTAAATGGCACAAACCAGACCCAACTAGCCTAAAGTATGGACTAGGGTCGGAAACCCTGCTACGCAACTCTGATTCACGTCACGCAAGATTCGCCTCACGCGCAGTAGACTGTTCCCGGGGTGTTCATACCTGCATCTTGCAGGCATTTCGTATGCTTCCCGCTTGCATCTCGTATGCATTTCGCATGCCTTCCGAACGCATCTTGTATACATCTCGCGTGCCTCTCGAACGCATCTTGTATGCATCTGGCTGCAGGTGCATGCATTACTACTTCTCGTGCACATCCATCTGCGGATACGGAATCTCCAGATGGTTCGCCATCACATGCTTCTGCACGATGGCCGTTGCCGCGCGCTGCATCTGGTAGTGAATTTTCGGCGAGCAACGGAACAGAATCGTATATACCGCCGCCGTTTCCGTGTACTCCTGAATGCCCATGTATTCCGCGTTGGTGATGCCCTTGAGCGCTTTCATTTCCTTCGCGGCCGCAGTCATAATCTCCCGCACCCGTTCCGGGTCCTCATCGAACCGCAGACGAAGTTTCGTGACATAGACGCCGCCTTTCTTCGCCACCTGTGTGATGTTCCGGTTGCACATCGATACGGTATCGCCCGTCGACAGGTCCCGAAGCCGCGTCGTCACCGGGGAGAAGCTGAGGACGATTCCCTCAATCCCGTTGATTTCCACCACTTCGCCTACCGTGATGGAGTCATCGTTCACGATATGAACACCCATGATGATATCTTTGAACATGTCCTGCATCGCCAGGCCGGCAATGGCGCTGACCAGTCCGACGCCGGTAATCATCGAGCTGATGTTGATGTCGTTGGCCTGCAGCACCGCGAAGGTGCAGATTGTCAGAATGACTATCCGCAGCCCGTTGAACAGAATTCGGATATAGGACCGCAGCTTCAGATCCTGAATCTCAACCCTCTTCTGCGACTCCTTTGCGGCTCTGTCTACCGCCGCCATCACGGCAATGGTGATGATGATGTATAGCGTGCTGACAATCACATGTTTCGACAGCAGTATTTCCATGACTTCTTCCAGGCTCTTCTCCACGGTGTCTCCTCCCTGTATGTATTTCATTCCTTGTATTCATGCTCGCGTCTCTCGCATTCTGCTTCTCGCTTGCATGGTTCCGGAAAATTATAGCAGATATTCCGCCAAAATTACAGTTCACCCGCCCACTCGTCCGGGGGAGCGAGGGCGATAAGATTAACTGGTATTATCTCTAACCCATTCTACGCATCCGATGAAGCAAAGGTTCGGCAAGACAGGCTCTGATTTTCTACATATCACATCTCGCCTGAGGTTTACCACTTACCTAGCCGTTACCCCATTATTCGAAGGATTTGCGTCCAGTATAAATAATTACGTAAGAAAGTAGCACCCCCGTCTCACGTGTGCGGAGGTGCTACTCGGTTCGGTCAGCGGTTTCGCTTACCGGTCAACCCACTTTCTCGCGTGGGATGGTACTACATATTTTCGAGAAAGACGCACGATTATTTCGTCTTCACGCTCTTCCTGCTGCTCCAGCTGGAGTAGTAGGTCACACCGTTCTTCTTCATATAGGTTCTAACCTGTACGTAATATGTCTTCTTCCTCGAGAGCTTCTTAATCTTCTTCGACTTACTCGTCTTCTTCGCAGTAACGTACTTCGCGCCGGACATGCTCGACTTCGTGGAATATCTAATCTGATATCCGGTCATCTTCTTCTGATTGGATTTGCTTGCCTTCTTCCACTTGGCCGTGAAGGACTTCGTCCCCTTCGACACTTTGAAGCTCTTCACGATATACTTCGCATAGCCACGGAGGGTCTTCACGTTCTTCTTCACCTTGCAGACGGTGCAATAATCGTATTCCGTTCCGTTCTTGAGATAGCCGGCGGATTTCTTGTAGTGCTTCCAGGTGTGGCCGGTGGCTGGGATTACTTCCAGATTCACGTTGCCACAAACGGAGCATACCGCTTTCTTCCAACCTTTCTCTGTGCAGGTTGCTTTCTTAATGGTCTCCCATGCCGAATACTGATGCTCTGTCTTCGCAATGGCCTCCGTCTTGGTTTCCTTGCATGCAGTGCAAGTGTAAGTCTTCACACCCTTGTCCGTGCAGGTTGCCTCCGTAGTAACAACGCCATTGTCCCAGCTGTGACCAGTCGCCTTGATTTCCTGAACAGACGATTCATCGATTGCCCCGCACTCGGTGCAGTGCTTCGACTGGCTTCCCGCTTCAGTGCATGTAGCTTCCT
>CAVGMK010000027.1:0-6790 GCA_963630135.1 Oscillospiraceae bacterium | reverse complement strand
GCATACCACTTCAGGCTGAAACGGGTGAACACCGACATGGATTTCGCCTCATTAAAGGAGAGCACAATCAGCGTCAGAATCGGCAAGTACAGGAACAGCATGATGATGATGAGATAGATATTTCCGAAAATCTTCTTCATATGAACGTGCCCTCCCCTGTCTTATCAAATTTCTCCAGAAGGACCATGCTGACAATGATGAAGATCATCATGACCAGCGAGAGGCCCGAACCGAGGTACCAGTTGGAGTTCACCGTGAACTCCTGCTCAATAATGTTTCCAATCAGGTTGACCTTGCCGCCACCTAACATGTTGGAAATCGCAAAGGTGGTCAGGGCAGGAATGAACACCATGGTGATGCCACTGACGATTCCCGGAATACTCAGGGGTAAAATTACTTTACGATAGACATAGGACTTCCGGGCCCCCAGATCCTGCGCGGCCTCAATCAGGCGATCGTCGATTTTGACCACGGCATTGTATATCGGCAGAATCATGAAAGGCAGGAAATCATAGACCATGCCCAGCACAACGGCTCCCGGTGTATTCATCATTTCCTGCCTCGGCAGGCCAATGGCCTGCAGGATGCCGTTGATGACCCCTGTTCTCTCCAGAAGCACCTGCCACGCCATGGTGCGAAGCAGGAAGTTCATCCACATCGGCAGGATTAATACGAAGATGGTAAATCCCTGCTTGCCGAATTTGCTTCCTCTCAGAATCATCGCCATCGGGAAAGCCAGAACCAGGCAGATGACCGTGCTGACCAGCGCCAGCAGGAGGGAAAGTCCCAATGCCTCCAGGTGATTCGGCGTGAACATCGCGGTGATATTGCTCAGGGTAAATCCTCCATCGCGGCCCGTGAAGCCGTAGTAGGCGATGGATGCAATCGGAATTACAGTGCCGGCGATGATAAAGACGATAAAAGGCGCCGACCATTTCTTACTAAATGTCAAGTTCAATCGCCTCCTCTTCCTGTGTCTTCGGCTTGTGCATGATCTGAATGTTCTCCGGTCGAACATACAGACCCACTACCGTGCCAACTTCGTAAGAATCATAATTCTGAAGTAGCCACTCGAAAGCATCCTCCCGGTCTGCCTTCGCCAGCATCTCGTAATGCATGCCGATGAACAGCTTGCTGGTAATCTTGGCATCCAGAATGCCCTTGCCTGCTTCATGAATCTCGAGATCCTCCGGACGAATCAGTACGTCGACATCCATGCCCGGGTAGAAGCCATTCTCGCTGCCGTCAATGCAAGGGAAATCCACATCGTGAATGCGAACGAGATGGTCCTCTATCATCTTGCCGGACAGGATGTTGCTATCGCCGATGAAGTCCGCGACGAATGCGTTCTCCGGTTCGTTGTAGATTTCTTCCGGCGTGCCTTCCTGCTGGATGTATCCGTTATTCATGACGATGACCTTGTCCGACATGGTCAAGGCCTCCTC
Source organism: Oscillospiraceae bacterium (assembly GCA_963630135.1). Taxonomy (GTDB): domain Bacteria; phylum Bacillota; class Clostridia; order Peptostreptococcales; family Anaerovoracaceae; genus Mogibacterium_A. Next base: position 5,345 of record CAVGMK010000027.1, on the reverse strand, counting down.
TTGATCGTGGGTAACGTAGATGAAGGTAATGCCCAGTTCGTTCTTCAGACGAACCAGCTCGTACTGCATCTCCTGTCTCAGCTTCAGGTCTAGCGCACCCAGCGGCTCATCGAGAAGAAGCACCTTCGGTTCATTTACAATGGCTCTCGCCATAGCCACACGCTGCTGCTGTCCGCCGGAAAGCTGCGAGATCTTCCGGTTCTGGTAACCATCCAGGTTCACCAGGCGGAGGCCATAGTGCACCTTATCCTTGATTTCCTCTTCCGGCATCCCCTTGACGCGAAGTCCAAAGGCCACGTTATCTCCGACTGTCATGTGCGGGAAGAGCGCATAGCTCTGAAATACGGTATTGAGATTTCTTTCGTTGGGCGGAAGATTCGTGATATCTTTGCCATCAAAGAGTACCCGTCCGCTATCCGGGGTCTCGAAGCCGCCCAGGATGCGGAGTGTGGTCGTCTTGCCACAGCCGGAAGGTCCCAGCAGGGTGACAAATTCTTTTTCCTGAATCGAAATGGTGATATTCTTCAGGACTTCGTTATCGTCAAAGGATTTCGTGATGTTTTCCAGTCTGATTAGTTCTGCCAATGATGTGTCCTCCTTCAATCTAAGCCATTAGAAGCTGGGTGGGGTGCTCACCCAGATGAGCTCTGCGCCTTTCGCCGAGCTGATGTAGTGTTCGCGGTTCGGATAGAAGTAGAAACTCTCTCCCTTCCGTACCTTATAGCGTTCTTTGCCGATGTGAATCTCCACGCTGCCCCGGATGACGTAGCCGAATTCCTCGCCCTCATGCGGGTTGTCCGGCATGGTTGAGCCGCCGGCCTCTAGTGTGAGCCGAATCGGCTCCATCGCATTCTTCTGCGCATTGGGGACAATCCATTCAATGCGGCTCTTCCGGGTCGGATCCTCCTTGACGAAGTAGTCGTCGTCGGAGAAGACCACCTGCGGCCGGTCGCTGACGGCGAAGAATTCGCCGCAATTCGTGCCGAGGCAGGTCAGGATGTCCTCGAGGGTGGCGATGGACGGCGACGTCAGGTCTCTTTCAATCTGGGAAATAAAGCCCTTCGACAGCTCCGCCCGGTCGGCCAGCTCTTCCTGCGTTAATCCTCGTTCGATTCGTAATATCCGGATTTTCTCTCCGATTTCCATATGTAGCCTCTTTTTCTACTTATTTACCATCTTGTTTGCTATCTTATTACGAGTTTTCTGTTATCTGGCAATTATTTGCCGTATTGATCCCTTGCTTGACGATGCATTTATTAATCGATGTATCATCTTTCTTTCTCTTATATTATGCGGTTATTATGCTGTGTTCTGTTGTCGTCGCCGGTGCCGTCGCCGGCGCCGCCGAAGCTCAAATGACTAAGATGAAAGTTTAGTATTTGTAAACACCGCAATACAAAATATACTTGACACCCGAGTGGATGTCAAGCATATTTTAGAGCAATATTTATCAAATTTCCGTAAGATGGGGGCATCGCCGGAAGTTCTTGGATTTCAAGCATTCCGGGCGTGCTCCGGATGTAGTCCGGCGCCTTCCCGGTTCCACCCGGTTCCGCCCGTCAACCAGACTCCACCGCTTGTGCGAGACGGACCGTCAGAACATCAAGGTTATCTCATGCGGAAGCTCCGCGCGGAATCTATACATCCAGCCCCAGCTCAGCCAGCACGTCTAAGAGCGGCTCCATGCCCTTGCTCTCATTGAACTCGATGCGGCCGGCATCACTCAGCATGGCAAGCTTCGGGTCAATCGGCAGCTTGTCGATGACGCGAACGCCATACTGCTGGCTGATGGCTTCCACGGTGCTCGGTCCAAAGACTTCAATCTTCTTACCACAATCCGGGCACTCCAGGTAGCTCATGTTCTCTACCAGACCCAGAATCGGAATGTTCATCAGCTGTGCCATGTTCATTGCCTTCTCCACAATCATGCCAACCAGTTCCTGCGGCGAGGTCACGATGATAATCCCATCCACCGGAATGGACTGGAAGATTGTCAGCGGCACATCGCCGGTCCCCGGCGGCATGTCGATGAACATCACGTCGAGGTCGCCCCAGATAACGTCTGTCCAGAACTGCGTCACCGCACCCGCGATAATCGGGCCACGCCATACAACCGGGTCGGTCTCGTTCTCGGTCAGCAGGTTGAGGGACATAATCTCCATCTCCGTCGGTGTGGTTGCCGGCAGGATGCCCATACCGGAAACAGCGGCCTTCTCGTGAATGCCGAACATCTTCGGGATGGATGGGCCGGTAATGTCCGCGTCGAGAATTCCTGTTTTTAGCCCGTTACGATTCGCTACGATAGCCGAAAGCGCGGTCACCATGGATTTGCCCACGCCGCCTTTGCCGCTGACAACGCCGATGACCTTCTTCACGCTGCAGCCGTCGTGCAGCTTCTCGTGCGGATCCTTCTGTTCGCTATTTCTCGATGCACAGTCTGCGCCACAAGTCTCGCAGGAATGCGTGCAATTCTCTTCATATTCTGCCATTGTTATTCCTCCTATTGATACATCAGTTCGTTCATTATAGCACAATTGCATCGTTATTTGTACTCGTTGCCGTTCCGCCGGTCCACATATTGGCAGGCATGGGTCGCCGCCGTCGCGCCGTCCCCCACCGCCGTGGTGAGCTGCCGCACGGTCTTCGCCCGTCCGTCGCCCGCAACGAAGAGACCGGCCGTGCCACTCTCGCATTCCTCGCCGACCCGATAGTAGCCCGCTTCGTCGGTGTCCACCAGGCCGCGGAAAGCCTCGCCGTTCGGAATCTGGCCGATGGCCACGAACAAAGCCTCTACGGCGATGGTGCTCTCTTCTCCCGTCTTGACATCGCGTAGGGTAACGCCGCTTACCAGCTTCTCGCCTTGGACAGATGTGACCGTCTTCTCCAGGGCCAAAATTATATTGTCTCTCGCCTGAAGTTCCCGGACCAAGTGCGCTTCGGCCCGAAAGCGATCCCGGCGATGAATGATGGTCACGCTCCGGCAGAGGCCCGATAGATAGATGGCGTCTTCCACCGCCGTGTTCCCGCCACCGTAGACCGCCACATCCCGTTTCCGGAAGAAGGCGCCGTCGCATACTGCACAGAACGAGAGGCCGCGGCCAATCAGGGCTTCCTCCCCCGGGACGTTCATCTTCCGGCGCTGAAGGCCGGTTGCCAGAATCAGCGCGGTACCGGTATATTCCTCATCTGCGGTTCTCACCTCGAATTCGCCATTCTCCTGCTTCGAGGCTGAGATCACTTCGTCCATGTAGATCTCCGTACCGAAGCTCTTGGCCTGCTCCGCTAGTTTCATGGCATATTCCGCACCGTTCATGCCGGGAACGGCCGGGAAATTGTCGATTTCTCCGGTGTATGTAATCTGTCCGCCCACCATTTCCTTCTCGAACAGCGCTACCCGCTTGCCGGCTCTACTGGCGTAGATTCCGGCAGTCAGGCCGGCCGGTCCGCCGCCCACGATAATTACGTCGTATTTCCTTCCCATACCTATGCTCCTTCTATATCTTCTTATTTCATCTTATATCGTCGCCCGCACATCCCTGACATTTCCGATGCAAATGGAGAATTCCACACGCTTGTCCTGCATAGTTTCAGAAGAGTATATTCTTCCGCATACTCGCAAGCAGCGTTCACCGGCATGGTGCTACTCCTCGTCGCAATCGGAAACGGATGCCGGGGCGAATTGTGCTTTTGACCCTACTATATGAGTATATTAGCGGAAATGGCGGGTGGCAATATGATTTTTTTGTGATGATTTGTTTCGGTGGTTGCATTGGGCGAAGCAGGAGAGTATTATACTTATTAGCAGACGCAAGCGGTGAGTGCTAACGCGTTCCCGCTTCTGCCTATTTCGAGAACAAACAAATACAGATAGAAGGACGGTACGAAAGAATGAGAAAAAAGCAATTTAAAGCGGAATCCAAACGAATGCTCGACCTGATGATTAACTCCATCTACACGAACAAGGAAATCTTCCTGCGGGAGATCATCAGTAACGCCAGCGACGCCATCGACAAGCGGTACTATGAGGAAGCCAAGAGTGGCACGACCGGATTGTCGAGAGATAATTTCGAAATTCGCATCGAGGCCAATCCGGAGGCCGGCACACTGACCATCTCGGATAACGGTATCGGCATGTCCGAGAAGGAACTGGAGGAGAATCTCGGCATCATTGCGAAGAGCGGATCCCTCGGATTCAAGAACGAGAACGAGGATGCGGCGGAGGAGACCGATATCATCGGACAGTTCGGTGTTGGGTTCTACAGCGCCTTCATGGTGGCCAAGCACATCGAGGTAACCTCCAAGAAGCTGGGCGAGGACGTTGCGCACGTGTGGATTAGTGATGGCGCAGATGGGTACACCGTCGAGGAAGCTGCGCGGGATGAAGTGGGCACCACGGTGCAGCTGACCATGCGGGATGATACCGAAGACGAGAAGTACAGCGATTTCCTGTCCGAATACCGCATTCGGGGACTGGTTAGCAAGTACTCCGATTATATCCGCTACCCGATTGTCATGAACGTCGAGAAATCGCGGATGGTGGAAGCATCGGAGGAAGAGAAAGAGAAGGAAGACTACAAGCCGGAATATGAGACCTACCGGGAGGACGAACGCCTCAACAGCATGGTGCCAATCTGGAAGAAGAAGAAGAGCGAAATTACCGACGAGGAATACAACGAGTTCTACAAGAACAAGTTCTTCGATTGGAATGACCCGCTGAAGGTGATTCACACCAACGTGGAAGGCGTAATTTCCTACGATGCCCTGATGTACTTCCCAAGCAAGGTACCGTTCAACTATTACACCAGGGATTTCAAGAAGGGACTGCAGCTCTACTCCAGCGGCGTCATGATTATGGATCATTGCGAGGACCTCTTGCCGGATTACTTCAGCTTCGTCAAGGGCTTGGTGGATTCGCCGGATCTGTCCCTAAACATCTCCCGGGAGATGCTCCAGCAGGACCGCCAGCTCAAGGCTATCGCACAGCGCCTGGAGAAGAAGATTTCCTCCACACTGACGGAAATGCAGGAGAAAGAAAGAGACAAATACGACCAGCTCTTCGATGCATTCGGCATGCAGCTGAAATATGGCATCTATGACCAGTACGGCCGGAACAAGGATAAGCTGAAGGATTTCATCGAATTCTACAGCAGCACCACGGAAGGGCTCACCACCTTCAAGGAATATGTCGAGCGCATGCGTGATGACCAGAAATACATCTATTACGCAACCGGCGAGAGCAAGGAGAAGATTGCCAAGATGCCGCAGATGGATCTCTTCCAGGAGAAGGGATACGAAGTGCTGTACTGACCGACGATATCGACGAATTCGCGCTGAAGGTGCTGATG
>CAVGMK010000026.1:0-2833 GCA_963630135.1 Oscillospiraceae bacterium | reverse complement strand
TGCTGGCATCGTACTCGGTCATGCAGACGAAATGGAGGCCGTGCAGTACTTTCTTCCGGTCAAAACCATCGAACGCCTCGTCCACCAACGCCCGAGTGATCTCCCGGGCACGGTCCGGCCGGAAGTTGATGAAGATTACGGAGTCGCCATCTTCAATTGGCTGATTGTGGATAATGGTCGGGCGGACAAATTCGTCGCTCTCGTCCTTGCTGTAGGACATCTCCAGCGCTTCCTCCGGCGAATCGGCATGCAGTCCCTCTCCGAGTGTCAGTGCGTCATAGGCCAGCTCCAGCCGTTCCCAGCGCTTGTCGCGGTCCATTGCGTAGAATCGCCCGGAAATGACGCCAATCTGGCCGACGCCAATCTCAGCGATGGCATCTTCCAGCGTCTTGAAATATCCGGCGGCACTTCTCGGCGGTACGTCGCGACCATCCAGCCAGCAATGCACGTATACCTTCTCCACGTTGTTCTCCTTCGCCATCCGGAGAAGGGCAATCAGGTGGTTGATGTGGCTGTGGACGCCGCCGTCAGACAGCAGCCCCATGATATGGAGCGCGTGGCCGGAAGTCCCGGCGCTACCCATGGCTGCTTTTAGCGGCGGATTCTGGTAGAAAGACCCGTCTGCAATGGCACGCGTAATCCGAGGCAAATCCTGGTAGATGACGTTGCCGGCACCGATGTTGGTGTGGCCGACCTCGGAATTGCCAATCTGGCCGTCCGGCAGGCCGACCGGCTCGCCGCTGGCGTCTAGGGTGATGAACGGATATTTGTTGAAAATGGCATCCAGATTCGGCGTGTGTGCGGCAGCGATGGCGTTGCCGTGGGTCTCCTTGCGAATCCCATAACCGTCGAGAATCAGGAGCATGGTTGGTCGATGATTCATGAATCTCTCCTTGTGTTCTAAGCTTGTAACAGGCGGAATCTTCGGTATTGTCCATAAATTCCGCCATTAAACATAGTATAGCACAACCAATCTTGCCACGGAAAAGAAATATAAATATAATGGAAGGCGGAGGTGTCTATGGGCGTCAAATTTACAGAAGATCAACAGAGAGCCATCGATACATTGGACCGCAGCATTCTGGTATCCGCCGCCGCGGGTTCCGGGAAGACAGCGGTGCTGGTGGAGCGCATTATACATATTATTACGTCCGGCAGGGCGGAAGTGGATGAAATGCTCGTGGTTACTTTCACCCGGGCTGCCGCCATGGAGATGAAGCAGAAGCTGGCGAAGGCGATTCGGCAGCATATGCGGGAGAATCCCGAGAGTGCGCCGCTGATGAGCCGGCAGCTGTCGAAGCTGTTCAAGGCGTACATCAGCACGTTCGACAGCTTTGCGACGCGGGTCATCAAGGAGTTCTATTACATGGTGGACCGCGACCAGAATTTCAAGGTCTGCGATGAGGCACAGAACCAGCTGCTGCAGATGGAGGCCATGGAGGATCTGTTCGAGGATTGCTTCGAGGACGATAACTACGTGACGGGCGGTTCCTTCCGGGATTTCCTCGACCATTACAGCAGTGACCGGTCGGAAGACGGCCTGATGGACCAGATGCGGAAGACCTACGCGAAGCTTCGCAGCATGCCGAATTATTTCGACTGGGCATACGACAGGGTGAACATGCTTCGGATGCCGGAATCCGGGAATATTCTGGATTCCGAAGTCTATGCGATGATGCGGGATACCGTCATGAGCGAGCTGAAGAAGGCTCAGGCGGAGTGCGAGGAATTGCACAAGGAACTGGATGCGGAGGGCATTGCGTCGCTGGTTCAGAGAGTCACCGAGCCGGATCTGGCGCTGATTCAGAAGATGATGGACGCATTGCGATTCGGCGGATCCGTTGAGGAGATTACGAGCATATCCATCGCGACCCACAAATTCGGGAACATGGGAACGCGGAAGAAGGACGAGGTGGACGCGTATAACGAGATCAAATCGTACTGCTCGAACCTTCGGGATTCCTACAAGGAGCGACTCAAGAATCTGGATTATTTCTTCTCATCGGAGCTGGAGCAATCCTTCCGGGAGATGGATGAAACCTATCATTATACCGTCTATTATCTGAATCTCCTGAAGGCGTTCGAGCAGCGCTTCGAGGAGAAGAAGCGGGCAGCGAATCTATTGGATTTCAGCGACATGGAGCACATTGCGGTATCCATCCTGGAGAATCCGGAAGCGGCGGCCAAGCTTCGGAAGCGGTTCAAATATATCTTTATCGATGAATATCAGGACACGAACAAGCTGCAGGAATATCTGATAAGCCGCTTCGCCCGGCCGGACAATCAGTTCAAGGTCGGCGATGTGAAGCAGAGCATCTACGGATTCCGCCAGTCAGACCCGAAGATTTTCATGGAGACGCGGAGCGAATTCGAACAGGATGAGAGTGGTGACGCGATGGTCATCGACCTTAACAAAAACTTCCGCAGCAACGAGGCGACGCTTCGCTACATCAATGATGTCTTCGAAGGCCTGATGCCGGGCTACGACGATAAGGCGAAGCTGTATCACGGCCTCCCGGGGAACGAGGAGTACAACCTGGTTCCGGAGGTGCATATCATTCCAATTACGAAGGGGGAAAAGGATGACGACCCGGTAGATGAAGACGGTGTCTCCCTCAGCGACAAGGAGACGGAGGCGGCCTACATCGCCGAATTAGTTCAGAACATCCTCGGCACGACCTTCTACGACGGCAAGCAAGGTGTTCTTCGCACGGCGGAACCGCGGGATATCGTCATCCTATGCCGGAGCACCAAGCGGGCGGGCGACTTGTACTACAAATCCATGCTGGCGCAGAACATCCCGACCTTCGTCAACGACGAGAACGGATATTTC
>CAVGMK010000025.1:0-19323 GCA_963630135.1 Oscillospiraceae bacterium | reverse complement strand
GAGAAAGAAAGGATGCTTCGGGCGTCCGACTCTGCCGGGGAAGATTACGCGCTGACGGAAGAGCAATTGCAGGCGATTCAGCGAATTAACGAGTCTCTGGACCGGCCGAAGGGCGATGTCTTCCTGCTGAAGGGAGTTACCGGCAGCGGCAAGACAGAGGTCTACATGCATGCCGTGCAGCATGCATTGGAGCAGGGTCGCACCGTTATCGTACTCGTGCCGGAGATTGCGCTCTCCATCCAGATGGAGAAACGTTTCCGGAAGCGTTTCGGCGAGGACAATGTGGCGACGCTTCACAGTAAGCTGACTACGTCGAAGCGGCTGGAGAACTGGCTTCGCATCCGGGAAGGAAAGGCGAAGGTGATTGTCGGGGCGAGAACGGCGATTTTCGCGCCGGTGACGAACCTGGGACTGATTGTTATCGATGAGGAACACGAATCGACCTACAAGTCTGACCACAATCCGAAATATGAGACCATGGATGTGGCCTATAAGCGCGCGGGATACTACGGCGCAACGGTGGTGCTGGGAAGCGCGACGCCGAGCGTGGTCTCCTACTACCGGGCATCGGTTGGCATCTATCAACTGTTAGAGCTTCGGAACCGCGTCGGCGGTGGGCAGCTGCCGGAAGTGGAAATTGAGGATGTGCGAGGCCAACTGATTCGCGGACAGAATGAGCTAATCAGTCCGCAACTACTGGGCGAGATGAAGGCTTGTCTGGAGAAGAATCAGCAGGTGATACTCTTCCTCAACCGTCGAGGCTATGCACCGCAGATTCAATGCATTCAATGTGGGTACCGCCATGTCTGCGACGATTGCGGTATCGCACTGACCTACCACAAACGGGAGAATGCCGCGGTATGTCACTATTGCGGGAAGAAATTTCCGCTTCTTCGGACCTGCCCGGAGTGCGGAAGTGAGTACATCCGCTACGGTGGGGCCGGGACGGAGAAAGTCGAGGAGACGGTTCAAAGTATTTTTGGCCACTATAAAGTGGACCGGTTTGATCTGGATACGGCCAAGAACCAGAAGGAAATCGATAAGATTATCTCGGATTTCGTGCATCAACGCACGCATATCCTGATTGGCACGCAGATTCTGGCGAAAGGACTGGACTTCCGAAATGTCGGGCTGGTGGGCATCATCAATGCCGATGTGTCCCTCAACATTCCGGATTACCGAGCGTCGGAGCGGACATACCAGCTGATTACCCAGGTCTCCGGGCGGGCCGGCCGGCATTCCGAGGCCAGCCGGGTTATCATTCAGACCTACAACCCGGAGGAAGAAGTGATTCGGGATGCGGCGGCAAACGATTATGATCATTTCTATCGTACGGAACTGCTACACCGAAAAATCATGAATTACCCACCGTATTCTGACTTGATTGCGGTATCCTTTACACAAAGTGACCGCTTCCGGGAAGGGGACCGGACGGGCATGGATTACGCGCTGGACTTCAAGCGGAAGCTGGAGAACATGAAGAATATCCCGGAGGGCGCGGCGGTCTACCGGCCGCGCGAGGAGCAGCTGAAGGGCCAGGACCAGGGCACAAAGGTGACTTTCCTGATTAAGGCGCCGAAGGGTTCGCGTAGCGGGTATGTGCAGGCGTACATGAATTACCGGGATTGGATGATTCAGAACAAGGCGACGATGTATGTCGAAATCGATGTGAACCCCTATGGCATCGTGTAATACCTGATAAGGAATAGCAACACAATAAGGGAGGAACAATGGCAATTCGCAAAATTGTATTAAAGGGAGACGAAATTCTGTCCAAGAAATGCAAGCCAGTCAAGGAGGTAACCCACCATATTCAGACTTTGGCGGCGGACATGCTGGACACCATGGATGACGCTGACGGCGTCGGCCTGGCAGCGCCGCAGGTTGGCATCATGAAGCGCATGTTCGTGTGCCGCCCGCATCTCGATAACATGGAGAAGAATTATGTCTTCATCAACCCGGAAATCATTGAGCGCGAGGGCGAGCAGGACTCCAACGAGGGCTGCCTCAGCGTACCGGGATATCTAGGCCATGTTGTGCGGCCGCAGAAGGTTCGCATCCGGGGCCTTGACGTGAACGGCGAGATGCAGGACCTCGAATTCGAAGGCTTCCCGGCCACCTGTATCTGCCACGAGTACGACCATCTGGATGGCATCCTGTACACGGACATCGCGGATTGGGTGATGACCAACGAGGAGTACAACCAGATGATGAACGAGCAGGAAGCGGAAGAGGACGAATAATGAAAATTGTGTATATGGGGACACCGGAGTTCGCGGTCCCGTCCCTCGAGAAGCTGGTGGAAGCCGGGCACGAGATCTGCCTTGTGGTGACGCAGCCGGATCGCAGGGGCAACCGCGGTAAGGTCACCTTCTCCCCGGTAAAAGAAAGTGCCATCCGGCTGGGACTTCCGGTGGCGCAGCCGGAGCGGATTCGCGGCGACGAGGATTTCATGGCGCAGCTGGAAGCGCTGGCGCCAGACTTCATCGTGGTAGCGGCTTTCGGGCAGATTCTGCCGGAGCGGGTGCTGAACATTCCGAAGTACGACTGCATCAACGTGCACGGTTCGCTGTTGCCGAAGCTTCGCGGTGCTGCACCGATGCAATATGCGATATTACAGGGCGACCGCGTGACCGGCGTGACCATCATGAAGATGGCGAAGGGACTCGATACCGGCGACATGATTGCTGCTCGGGAAATGAATATCGAGGGCATGACCATCGACGAGCTGGCTTCGAAGCTGGCGGTACTGGGAGCCGAGCTGCTGGTCGAGACGATTCCGGAAATCGCCGCCGGCAATGCGACGTACACGCCGCAGGACGACAGCAAGTCCAGTTACGCGCACCGGATTCAGAAGACCGATGGCCTGACGGATTTCAGCGGCTCCTCGGAAGAGGAAGAGCGGAAAATCCGTGCTTATGACCCGTGGCCGGCACTGTACAGCTACCTGGGAGACAAGCAGATGAAGTTCTTCCGGGCGGAAGTGCTTCCGGACCGGGAGAAGCATGAACCGGGCGTCATCTCAGATGTGGATAAGAATTCCTTCATCGTGGATTGCGGGGTGGGGCGGCTTCGGATTCTGGAGGTCCAACTCCAGGGGAAGAAACGGATGAATGCGGGTGATTTCCTTCGCGGCACGAAGGTGACGAAGGGAGACCGCCTGACGAAAGGAGAGTAATCATGTATTACGGATATGGCTATGGAATGGGTTATTACAGCTCAATGATTGTGCTGATTCCGGCGATGATTTTCACCGTGATTGTACAGATGCGGATTAAGAGCGCGTATTCGACCTACTCGCAGGTGAGAAATACGCATCACATCACCGGCGCGCAGGCGGCGCGTGCCGTGCTGGATGCCAACGGCCTGAGCTACGTGCCGATTAACATCCTGAATAGCGGCGGAGACCTCAACAACTACTTCGATCCGAGGAGCAATACGGTCAACTTGTCCTATGCGGTATACAACACGGACTCCGTAGCAGCGATGTGCATCGCCTGTCACGAGGTAGGTCATGCGATTCAGTACGCGACGGGTTACGCGCCGATTCGGCTCCGCAACACGATTGTGCCGATTGTGAACTTCACCTCGACGCTGTCGTGGCCGCTGATTTTCATCGGGCTCTTCATGTCCACCACCAATACCTATGGTACGCTATTCTTTAATCTGGGCGTGCTCTGTTTTGTAATGGTTGTTGTCTTCCATCTGGTTACCCTTCCGGTGGAGCTGAACGCCAGCAACCGCGCGCTCCAGCAGATGAGAGCCAACGGATTGGTCGCCGATTCGGATTATAGCGGCAGCAAGAAGGTGCTCCGCGCCGCAGCAATGACCTATGTGGCTGCACTGGCAACAGCGGTGGCTTCTCTTCTTCGCATCCTTCTCATGCGCGGCAACCAGAGACGATAATGAATCAGGACTTCAGAGTGAGCTATAATGCCCTCCGCCGAATCTATGCGGAGGATGGATACTCGAACATTGTTATTAACGAAGCCTTGGAGAATGAAACTCATTGTTCTCCCGGCTTCGTTCGTTATGTTGTCAAAGAAATTCTTCGCCGTTCCTATTCCCTCGATTACAAGATTGCGAAGCTCTCGAAGAACGGCATGAAGGGGATGAAGAGCAAGACCAAGGTTCTCCTTCGCCTCGGAATCTTCCTCTTGGACGAAGTGGATAGCATTCCGGATGCGGTGTGCGTCCATGAAATCGTGGAACTGGCGAACGAAGTCAACCGCCCGAACAAGGGCTTCATCAATGGCATTCTCCGAAGCTACCTTCGCTTGGCCAAAAATATCCCTCTCCCTGCCGGAGACGACCGGGAGAGCTTGTCTGTTCGGTACTCCTGCCATCCGAAGCTGATTGCGCTCCTCCAGAAGCAATATGGCGAGGTCGAAAGCCATAAGATTCTGGAAGCGTGGAACCAGCCGGTGCCGGTGGTGCTTCGGAACAATCCACTTCGGCAGTCGCGGGAAGCGCTCTTACAGTTACTTCGGGAGCAAGGAGTTGCTGCAGAGGCGGTGTCGGCGTCTATGACGGTGCCGGCCATGTCGCTGGCGATGAAATCCGATGCGGAGGATACGTCGACGCCTGCTTCAGAGGCAGAAGAAGTGGGAACGACAACGGAGCCGACGATGAGAAGTGCTGCAACAAAGGCGACGGAGCCGACGCTGAGAAGTGCTGCAACAAAGGCGACGGAGCCGACGATGAGAAGTGCTGCAGCAAAGGCGACGGAGCCGACGCTGAGAAGTGCTGCAGCAAAGGCAACGGAGCCAACGATGAGAAACGCTGCTGCAGCGGCGTGCCCGAACGGCATTCTCATACGTAGCGGCTCTATCATCCGGAATGAGTTATTCGAGTCCGGCGCTTACTCGGTGCAGGGTATCTCCTCCCAGCTCGCAATCACGGCACTGGCACCGAAGGCGGGAAGCCGTGTGCTCGACATGTGCGCCGCACCTGGCGGGAAGACGACGGGACTGGCAGAAATCATGGGGGATACCGGCAGCGTGACGGCTTGGGACCTTCATCCGCACCGCACCACGCTGATTCAGAAGAACGCGAAGCGTCTTCACCTTACGTGCATTCAGACGGCGGTGAACGATGCATCTGTCTTCGACCCGTCGCAGGAGAACCGCTACGATGTGGTGCTCACCGACGTTCCATGCTCCGGTCTCGGTACCGTTCCGGTGAAGCCGGAAATCAAGCTACGGGATGATACGGCCGGATACAAGGCCCTGACCAATCTTCAGCTTCAGATACTCCGGAATGCATGGCGATATGTGAAGCCCGGTGGACGGGTGATGTATTCCACCTGCACGATTAACCGAGATGAGAACGAGGGCGTCATCGAGCGATTCACGGCTGCAGAGTCGGACGCTGTAATTGTTGAAAAAATGCTGTTTTTACCTTATAATAAAACTGGTTTTTTCTATACAATTATGGAGAAGCCAAAGAACAAAGACGGGGATTATGAATGAGAGCAGGTTACTATACAGATAAGGGGATGAAACGACCCCATAATGAAGATGCGGTTCGCGTCCTGATGGAGCACAACGTCTTCATGCTGGCGGACGGCGTTGGGGGAAACAAGGCTGGCGAGATTGCCAGCAACCAGACGCTGGAGATTGTCCGGGATTACCTGGCGAACAATCCGATTGAAGAGGTCGTGGGATCCGAGGCCATCTCCCGGTACTTCGAGGATGCGGTGGATTACGCCAACGAGTACATCAAACAGCTCGCACAGAGCGTGCCGGAGTGCGCCGGGATGGCGACGACGCTGGTCATCGCATACGTCCGGGATCGAATCCTGTATGTGGCGAATGTGGGCGACAGCAGGGCGTATTTCATCCACGGCAAGGAGATTCACCAGATAACAGTGGATCACACCTACGTCAATGATCTGGTGATGATGGGGGCGATTACCCGCACGGAAGCGGAGCATCACCGGAAGAAGAACGTGATTACGCGCGCGATTGGCGCGAATTCGTATAATAATCCGGACTTCTTCAATCTATATATTGAACCTGAGGATCGGATATTGTTGTGCAGCGACGGGCTGTATGACGAACTGTCGGAAGAGGAAATGCTTCAAATAATCGATTCCACGGATGATATGGCGGTCTGCGCGAAGACGCTGGTGGACAGAGCCAATGAAAAGGGTGGAAACGACAACATTTCGGTTATTTGCATAAGTATGGTGGAGGATGATTATGAGTAGCAGATTGCTGGCGGGACGCTATGAATTGCTGGAGAAAATCGGCGATGGGGGCATGGCGGTTGTGTACAAGGCGAAGGACAGACTGCTGAATCGCTATATTGCGATTAAGATTCTGCGTCCGGAGTTCACGAAGGACCCGACGTTCGTCGAGAATTTCAAGAGAGAATCTCAGGCGGCAGCGGGACTAGCGCATCAGAATATCGTGGGCGTGTACGATGTCGGCAGAGAAGGCAACATCAATTACATCGTCATGGAGCTGGTAGAAGGCCAGACGCTGAATGAAATCATCGCGAAGGAAGCCCCGATGGACTATCGCCGCGTGATTGAAATTACGAAGCAGGTGGCAACCGCGCTTCGTCTGGCGCATAAGAATAAGATTATCCACCGTGATGTCAAGCCGCATAATATCATGGTAACGAATGACGGCGTGGTGAAGCTGGCGGATTTCGGTATCGCCAAGGCCGTGAATGACGCGACCATGTCCACCGGCAGCAAGATTATCGGATCGGTTCACTATTTCTCGCCGGAGCAGGCGAGGGGCAATTACGTGGATGAGCGTTCGGATATCTATTCGCTGGGTATCGTTATGTACGAGATGCTGACCGGTCAGGTGCCTTTCGACGGAGATAACCCGGTTACCGTGGCGCTCAAGCACATCAATGAGGAAATCACACCGCCGAGCCAGCTGGTGGATGGCATTCCGCCGGCACTGGAGCAATGTGTCCTGAAGGCGACCAGCAAGTTCCAGACCAACCGCTATTCCAGCGCGGATGAGCTGATTGAGGAACTGAATAACATCGAATTTGTGACCCGGATGGTGGGCAATTCCATCTTCAACGAGGCATCGGAGCAGGTGGAGCAGAACCGCAAGGGCAGATACGATGATGAGGATTACGACGAGGAGGAGGAAGAGGAAGAATCCGGTCGTAAGCCGAAGAAGGCGAAGAAGAAATTGACTAAGGCACAGAAGAAACGCCGCATCCTGATTGGCGTGGCGGCAGGTCTTGTGGTAATCCTCGCGCTCGTCATCGCCGGTGTATGTGGCGTATTCTCCGGTCAGAAGGAAGTTCCGGAGCTCTACGGCATGACGCTCTCGCAGGCGAAGAAGGAAGCGGAATCTGCCGGCTTCAAGCTGAAGGAAGGCAAGGAAGTCTACTCCAACGATTACGCCAAGGGTCAGGTTGCGGAGCAGAGTCCGGAATCCGGCACGGAAGCGAAGAAGGATTCTTCCATCACGGTCAACATCAGTAAGGGACCGCAGGCCGGAACCGTACCGAATCTGGTAGGTCATGACGAGAGCGAGGCAGAAGCACTGCTGGCGGAATCCGACTACGTCCTGGGTACCACGAAGAAGGAGACTTCGACGGAGAAGGCCGGCACCATCATCTCGCAGGATCCAAGCGGAGGGGAAGAGGCTGACCATGGCTCGACAGTCAACATTGTCATCAGCGACGGCAAGGGCGTGGAGAAGGCCACGGTTCCATCGGTAACCGGTAAGACGCTGGCAGATGCCAAGAGCGAAATCCGTAGCGCCGGATTCTCGGTCGGCAAGATTACTTACGAGGAGAGCAACGCGTACGGCAATGGCTACGTCATGTGGCAGCAATACGCAGCGAACACCGAGCTGAACAAGGGAACATCCATTGACATTGAGGTCAGCAAGGGTGCGCCGAAGACGACGCCGGACAAGAACAGCAGTTCCAATACCGATGGGGACGACGGCGGCAGTAAGCAGGTAGAAAACTAATATATGATTGGTAAAGTGGTAAAAGGAATTGGCGGCTTCTATTACGTTTCCGATGGAGCATCCGTCATACAGGGCAATGCCCGCGGAAACCTGAAGCGCCGAAAGAAAGATATCATCTACGTCGGAGACGAGGTAGAATATGAGATTCGAAACGAGGACGGGGAATGCATCATTACGAAGGTGCTTCCCCGCCGTAATTTCCTGCAGAGGCCGCCAGTATCGAATCTGGATACCATGGTGATTGTCTCCTCCGCGGAGACACCGGAGATGATTCCGCTGGCGGTGGACAAGCTCACCGTCTACTGTGAATATACCGGCATCCGGGTGGTGCTGGTCTTCACGAAATCGGATCTTGTCCCGGAAGCGCGGATTCAGGAATTGATGTCCATCTATGGCGACATCTATCCGTCGTATGCCATCAGCAGTGAGACGGGAGAAGGCCTGGATGCGCTTCGCCGGGAAATCACCGGACAGAGTGTGGCGCTGGCCGGACCTTCCGGTGTTGGCAAATCCACACTGCTCAACGCGCTGGTTCAGGATGCAGATGCGGAGACCGGCGTCTTAAGCGATAAGACCGGGCGGGGGAAGCATACAACCCGCCATGTGGAAATCTTTCCCCTGGACGGGAACACCTATATCTACGATACGCCGGGATTCACGTCTCTAGATCTCCCGGAAATGGATCCGAGGAGCCTGTGGAAATATTTCCCGGAATTCCGGGAGCCGGAGCAGGAGTGCCAATATGGCGACTGTGTTCACATCAATGAGCCGGTTTGCGGCGTGAAGGCCGCGCTGGCAGAGCATCGTATTCCAACTTCCCGATATGAAAGTTATTTGAAAATGTATGAAGAGGTACAGAAATGTCTAAAGTAGCACCATCCATTCTATCCGCTGATTTCTCGAAGCTGGGCGAGGACGTGAAGCAAATATGCGAGTTTGGCGCAGATTACATCCATGTCGATGTGATGGATGGCGCATTCGTCCCGAATATCAGCTTCGGCGCGGCGGTAATGAAAAGCCTGAATGGCGTGGCATCGATTCCTTACGATGTCCATCTGATGATTGAGGATCCGGACCGCTATATCGAGGATTTCATGACGCCGAATACCGAATTCATCACGGTCCATCAGGAAGCGTGCCGCCATCTGGACCGCACCATTCAGCACATTCATGCAGCCGGTGCGAAGGCCGGTGTGGCACTGAATCCGGCGACACCCATTGTCATGCTGGAGGATGTGCTGGATCAGCTCGATATGGTATTGATTATGTCGGTGAACCCGGGCTTCGGCGGACAGAAGTTCATCCCAAGAGCCCTGGATAAGATTCGCAGACTGGATGAGATTCGCCGTAAGAATGGATATTCATTCCAGATTGAGGTCGATGGTGGCGTGAACCTGGGAAATTGTGGCGAACTTGCCGCTGCCGGAACCGATATCTTGGTTGCCGGTTCGGCGGTATTCAAGGCGGATGATCGCCGCGCAGTGATTGCGGCGCTGGCGGAGGCATAGATACTATTCAGAGGTGGCAGATGCGAAGGCGTCTGCCACCTCTTTTCCTGAATGGTATTTATCCAGGACTTCATTGATTTGACTATTGCATGTTAGAGAAAATTCCTATCTAAATCAACCATTACTGAAGACTTGGCCTGGCTCCCAAGAAATTCTGTTAGTTGTAAAGTAAAACTTCCCTTTACAACA
Source organism: Oscillospiraceae bacterium (assembly GCA_963630135.1). Taxonomy (GTDB): domain Bacteria; phylum Bacillota; class Clostridia; order Peptostreptococcales; family Anaerovoracaceae; genus Mogibacterium_A. The sequence continues at coordinate 9,668 of CAVGMK010000025.1, read as the reverse complement.
TTCCGATGAAATGCGACAATGGAGAACGGATGGTATTCACACTGAAACTATACCGAAAGGAGAAAAAATGAATAACAAACTGTCGAAAGAACAGCAAGAACGACAGATACGCAAGGAAGCAAAAGCAACTGTTATCCTGTTTGCAATCTGTTGTATCTGGCATGTGGCATGCGCGTACGGACTGACCGGATGCGGAATTCGAATCATGGGGCTTCCCCTCTGGTGGATTCTCAGCACCCCGGGCGTGTTCGTCATTGGCGTTGTGGGCGTCATCGTATTGGTAAAGAAGGTCTTCGTGGACTTCGACCTGGATGACGATTCGGAAGGAGGCGCAGAGCATGCAGAGTAAGCACCTGATTGTACTGGCCATTCTGTCAGTCTATCTTCTGATTAACCTCGGAATTGGAATCTATATCAGCCACAGGTCGGCAAGCGAGAAGGGTAACTTCCTGAACTCTTACTTCGTGGGATCCCGTGGCATGGGAGGATTGGTACTGGCAATGACGCTGGTTGCCACCTATACGAGTGCGAGCTCCTTCCTGGGCGGACCGGGACTGGGTTCCGTATACGGATTGACGCAATCCTGGATTGGTGCGGTGCAGATTGGCACTACGTTCCTGACGCTGGGTGTGCTTGGCAAGAAATTTGCGCTGGTCTCCCGCCGAATTGATGCCGTAACGGTATCCGATTATCTGCGGGCGAGATATCAATCCCCGGCAGTGGTCATCCTCTGCGGTCTGGCGATGGTTGTCTTCTTCATCACCCAGATGGTCGGACAGTTCATGGGCGGAGCAACGCTGATTCAGACGGTAACCGGTGTACCGTACTGGGCGGGACTTCTGCTGTTCGGGGCTGTTGTCATATTGTATACTGCTTTTGGCGGATTCCGTGCAGTGGTACTGACGGATACGCTGCAGGGATTCATCATGTTCATCGGCACATTCCTCTTGCTCTTCTTCCTGATTCATCAATGCGGTGGCATGGAGAATATGGTGAGCCAGCTGGATGTGCTCAATCCGGGCTGGGACCTGATGGGCAAGGGCGAATACGGCGCGGACATTACCGTCATGAAGCCGGGATATCTGCTGTCCTATTGGGTGCTGGTCGGCATTGCGGTGCTGGGACTGCCGCAGACGGCAGTGCGCTGCATGGGATTCAAAGATACGAAATCCATGAATCGCGCTATGGTCTACGGAACGATTGTTATCGGAATCCTGATGATAGGCATGCAGCTGGCGGGAACATTCGCACTGCCGCTGATTCAGAATGCGGATCTGGCCAGCACAGATCAGATTATTCCGTATGTGGTAATGGAATATCTGCCGGGCTGGGCAGCCGGACTCTTCCTGGCGGCGCCACTGGCTGCCGTGATGTCTACAGTGGATTCGCTGCTGATTCTGTCTTCAGCGACCATCCTGAAGGACCTGTATCTGAATTATATCGTGAAACGCAAGGTGAACCGCGAGACGGGCGGGCAGCTGAAGGAAAGCATCCATGACATCTCGTCAGAGCTCTCAGAGGAGCATCTGAAGCACGTGCCGCACATCAGCTTCTGGATTACGCTGGCTATCGGCGTGATTACCTGCCTGATTGCCATGAATCCGCCGGATGTCATCGCATGGATTAACCTGTTCGCCTTCGGCGGCCTCGAAGCCACCTTCTTCTGGCCGATTATCGGCGGACTGTACTGGCGGAAGGGGAACAGCCAGGCCTGCCTGGCATCGACCATCAGCGGCCTGATTACATTTGTGTTCTTCAACCGCGTGAAGATTCTGCCGTTCGGCATCCACGAAATCGTGGCGGGGCTCCTCGTGGGCGGCATCGCCTATTTCCTGGTGGGATATCTGACGAAGGATTCGGAGACGCTGGATTACGAGCTGCTGGAGAAGTGCTTCTAAGCCATCTACCCGAAGGAGAATATTTCGTTGACTAATATAACCATCCACATTCAAAATCAGAAATATTTAGCAGAAGCGGAACGCTGGGCGGCCAAGCTCAGCCTTCCGCTTATTTCAGTGGGCAATACGATTGCCGATGCGAATTTGCCGCCTCATCCGGCCAGCGGAGCGGATAATTCTCCGGACAAGCCCTTGGACGAATCGAAATCCATCGGGAGTCATGTTTCGATGAATTCCGCGGAAGTGACCTTGGACGCTTCCGCGGCTTCTTCGAACTCTGTTGCTGCATCTTCTGAAGATGCGCTTCACCTCCTCGTGGGTGACCGTGGCCTGTCGCTGTGCCAGGGTTCTCTCGAAGTCCGGGGCGACTTCACCCGGATGCTTCCGCGGCTTCGTCCGTCGAATTTGCAGCGGGAATTTCTGGTAAAAGCAGGAAAGTTCCGTAACCTGACTTGTCCGACCGCGCTGGATGCGACGGCCGGCTTAGGGGAGGATTCCATCCTGCTGGCGGCAGCGGGATTCCGGGTACATCTGTATGAATACAACCCGATTATTGCGGCACTTCTGGAGGATGCCATGAAGCGCGCAGAAGAGATTCCGGAGCTGGCGGAGGCCGTCAGCCGCATGACGCTGCATACCGGCGACAGCATTCAGGCCATGCAGAATCTGCCGGATGCTATCGGGATGATTCCGGATATGGTGCTCTTAGATCCCATGTTCCCGGAACGCCACAAGAGCGCGCTGGTGAAGAAGAAGTTCCAGCTCCTGCAGCAGCTGGAAGCGCCCTGCAGCACTGAGGAGGAATTGCTTCAGGCCGCGTTGCAGACGGGAACGCGGAAGGTCGTCATTAAGCGGCCGCTGAAGGGGCCTTATCTTGCTGGAAAGAAGCCGAGCTATTCCATCTCCGGGAAGGCGATTCGGTACGATTGTATCGTGATACCGAGAACAGAATAGGGAAATTTGGCAAGGATGTCGCAAGGTGAATCGAGATAAATGAAATGTGATGTTTCGAAACAGCTGCTTCGACTGGTGGAAGCGGCGGAAATACTTTCGCTGAATCGCAGGACGGGTGAATCCAGCAGAATTTTCGTAGCATTCGGGCATTCGTGGAACATCACACCGTGAGCACGAGAGCAAAGTAGGGGGAGCCGGATGTGTCCGAGCTCTCCTTGTTTATTTTTAGCAAAAAGGTATAATAGGATTGATGATTAATTCCATTGAATATAGGAGGAGTACGGCGATGAGTGAAATTAGCATGTTGGATCCGAAATGTGTGTTCCATTATTTCGAGGAGCTGAGCGCGGTGCCGCGGTCGTCGCGGAATACAGCGAAGATTAGTGAGTATCTGGTGAACTTCGCGAAGGAGCATGGGCTGGAATATTACCAGGACGAAGCGGGCAACGTGATTATCTATAAGGGCGCGACCGTGGGTTACGAGACGGCGGAGCCGGTGATGCTGCAGGGGCACATGGACATGGTCGCTGCGGTTGCGGAGGGGTATGAGCACGATTTTACCAAGGATCCGTTGGACCTGTACATTGATGATGAAGATTATATCACGGCGGATGGCACGACGCTGGGTGCGGACAACGGTATTGCGATTGCGATGGCGCTGTCAATTCTGGCATCAGACCAGTTCGACCATCCGGCATTGGAAGTGCTGATTACGGTGGATGAAGAGATTGGTATGCTGGGTGCGGAGGCACTGGATCCGTCCAAGATTTCCGCTCGCCGGATTATCAATATCGACTCGGAGGAAGAGGGTGTCATCACCGTCGGCTGTGCCGGCGCGGTAGACGCCAATGCGGTCTTCGAGACGCCGAGAGAGAAGAAGAAGGGTGTTCTGTACCGTTATGCGCTGGATGGCCTGCAGGGCGGTCACTCCGGCAACGACATTCATCGCGAGCGCGGCAATGCCATTGATCTGACTTCCCGCGTAATCCTGAACTGCCTCAGCTCCTCGCGGCTCAACATCGTGAAGCTGAATGGCGGCGATGTGTCCAATGCCATCTGCAACAAGGTAACCGGTGAGATTCTGGTTCATCCGGATGACTGCCTCGCATTCGAGAAGGCGCTTCGCACGATTGCAACGGAGATTAAATCCGAGTATGCGATTTCCGATCCGAATCTTCGCGTGGCGATGGAGAAGGTCGGCGAGGCCGAGGTTGATGTCGTAACGGATGAGTGCCAGGAGAGATTGATGAAGTACATCTTCGTCGTTCCGACCGGCGTACATCACATGAGCGCGTCGCTGCCGGGCATGGTAGAGACATCCATGTCCATCGGCGTACTTCGCCTGGAAGGCGATGAGATGCGCACCGCGGCAATGATTCGTTCCTCCGTGGAGAGCCGTAAGGCGAACCTGTCTGCGAGAGTGCACATGCTGACGGAGGCTTATGGCGGTAAGTGCGAATTTACCGGTTCGTATGGCGCATGGGAGTTCAACACGAATTCCGAACTGCTGGATATCTGCATCTCGACGTTCGAGCGTCATTTCGGTCGTACACCGGAGGTTGGCGCGGTTCACGCGGGCCTTGAGTGCGGCAAGTGGGCAGAGAAGTGGGGCGAGATTGATGCCGTTTCCATCGGCCCGGACATGACCGGCGTGCATTCGCCGCTGGAGAGACTGTCCATTCCGTCAACCGCAAGAACGTGGGAGTTCCTGAAGGCGATTCTGGCGGCTTGCAAATAGATAGCGTATTCTGCGCGGATAATATCTTGCGATATATGGATGGTGCAGGACGTGCGAATTGTGCACTGGCACAGGCCGCTTGCATGGCGCATCGGCTATCGGTGGCGCAGAGGATGCGGATGTCGCGGATGAAACAGACGGCGTAGATAATAGCAGAGAATAATAGAATAGATTGCATAGAGCGCATAGAGAAAGTGCGGCAGACGAAGGGGTCTGCCGCACTTATTTAATTGCGCGATTTACTTGTGTGCTTGCGCGCGATGGAAATCGCTTCCGGGCAGGAATGAGGGATACGACAGGTTATCATCCATCCGGACGATAAGGCTATCGGAAACGCTTCCGGATAGGAATAGCGGATACGGCACGTTGGTACGCAAATTGCGGGAAGCGATATGCGCCGGATGGCTCGGAAATGCCGGGCTAGAGATGCGTATTTTTGACCACAGTATCCATGAACACGCGCATCGCCTGGGTGAGGTAACGGCCTTTCTTCCAATAGAAGTAAATATTCCTCGTCACGTTCTGCCCGCGGAGCTTGTAGTATACGAGGTTCGGATTCGGATTCGCGCGGGAGACCAGCAGCTCGCCGGAGAAGGAGATGCCGAGACCGGAGCCGGCAACGTTATATGCCGTGGACTGCTGGTCCAGCTCGAGCGCCATGTTCGGCTTGAAGTCGTATTCCTGGCAGAGCATGCGCGCGCGGGTGCCGGTGTCGTTGTAAGAATGAAGCAGAATGAAGGGCTGGTCGCGGAAGAGGGATAGGTCCACGGCTTCATATTGCTCGCTCCGGAACGAACCGTCACAGATGGATTCCCGGGATATCTGAAGGTCAGTCAGCGTGCGATTGATGGTGAAGTGCTTCGGCACCACCAGCACGAGATCCTCGCGTCCCACGTGATGTCGTTCGAACACTTTGAGGTCCAGCTCTTTGTTGTCCAGCAGGAAATCAATCTGGGAGTTCTGGAGCATCTGCACGAGCTCTTTGGACTTCGCTTCTGTGAGGGAAATGTGCAAGTCCGGGTATTCGGCGGAGAAATCGGCGAGCAGGGACGGGAGCACCCAGGAGGAGAAGAAGTTACTCCCGCCGAAATGCAGGGAGCCGATTCGAAGGTCGCCGAAGTCGTTGAGGAATGTCTCAAATTCGGTGGTGCAGGCCATAATCTGCTCGACGGCATGGATGTACTGCTTCCCGCATTCCGTCAGCTCCAGCGGCTTGACGCTTCGGTCGAAGAGGGGGTAGCCGACCTTCTTCTCGATGCGCTTGATGTTGGCGCTGAGGGAGGGCTGGGAGATGTAGAGCTTGGCTGCGGCTTTCGAGAAGCTCTGCTCTTCGTAGACGGCGTAGACGTATTCCATTCCTTGAAACATGATGGGTTCTCCTTCCATTCACTTCATATCATTCCTTGAAAATGGTTCGGCCAGATCCAATACTGGTTGGCTTTCCGCAAATCACGCATGTTATATTATATAACTTCAAAGCTATATGCAATATAGAAACATAAGTATTGGATTATAATACTATACTTCTTTATAATTATCAAGTGTAAGAGATATTTAACGATTCGGTAAAAACGAGTTAAGACAACCGCGTTAAACGCGTAGATTATTTCATCATCCGCTTATGGGACATGGAGTCGCCCATGCGCTTCACCTGGCCTCGTTACACCATCGTTAATGTCATTTCTCAGGTTAATGGTTCAAGGAAATTTATAGGAGATTAGAATGCAAACGTACGGAATCGAGCAGCTTGGCATCCAGGCAAAGAAAGTGTATCGCAACCTGAACGCACCGGAACTGGTAGAGAAGGCACTGGCGAATGGAGAAGGCGTCTTGTCTTCCACCGGCGCGCTGTCTGTTAAGACCGGGAAATACACGGGCCGATCTCCGTACGATAAATTCATTGTGGATACCGAAGGTGTTCACGACCTGATTCACTGGGGCGATGTGAATCGCCCGATTGCACGCCGCGTATTTAATCAGATTAAAGAAGATATGATTCAATATCTGGGTGGCAAGGAAGTCTATATCTTCGACGGATTTGCCGGTGCGGACGAGAAGTTCACCCGCAAGATTCGTGTCATCAACGAGAAGGCATGGCAGAATCTCTTCATCCGGAATCTTCTGGTTCGTCCGACAGAGGAGCAGCTGGAGAGCTACGGTGAGGCCAATTACACCATCCTGGCTGCACCGGATTTCAAGTGTGACCCGGCAAAGTATGGCATCCACTCGGAAGCCGCTATTATCATCGACTACGAGGCTCATTTCGTTATTATTGCCGGCACATCCTATGCCGGAGAGATTAAGAAGTCTGTCTTCTCCCTGATGAACTTCGTGCTTCCGGTAGAAGAGAACATCCTCCCGATGCATTGTTCCGCGAACATGGATCCGGAGACCGGTGAGACCGCTGTATTCTTCGGCTTGTCCGGCACCGGCAAGACGACGCTGTCGGCGGATCCGGCGCGTATGCTGATTGGCGATGACGAACACGGCTGGTCGGAAGACGGCGTGTTCAACATCGAGGGTGGCTGCTATGCCAAGTGCATTGACCTTACTGAAGAAGATCAGCCGGAAATCTATCGTGCCATTCGATTCGGTTCGGTGCTGGAGAATGTTATCCTGGAGGACAATACTCGCGAGCCGGATTATGCGGATCAGACGCTGACCGCCAATACCCGTGTGGGATATCCGATTGATTACATCCCGAATGCGGAGCTGGCCGGCAAGGGCGGCATCCCGAAGGTGGTTATTTTCCTGACCGCCGATTCCTTCGGTGTGCTTCCACCTATTTCGAGACTGTCCACGAACGCTGCCATGTATCACTTCGTGACCGGTTTCACCGCGAAGGTAGCCGGCACCGAACGGGGCATCAAGGAACCGAAGCCGACGTTCTCCACGCTGTTCGGCGAGCCGTTCATGCCGCTTCGTGCGGAGAAGTATGCCGAGCTTCTCGGCGAACGCCTCCGGAAGTATGGAACCAAGGTCTATCTGGTGAACACCGGCTGGACCGGTGGGGCATACGGTACGGGCTCGCGCATCAAGCTGAGATATACCAGAGCGATGATTCATGCCGCACTGAATGGCGAGCTGGAGAAGGTGGAATATATCCACGACCCGCTCTTCAATCTGGATATTCCGAAGAGCTGTCCGGCCGTACCGGCCAAGATGCTGAATCCGAGAAATACCTGGAAGAAGGGTGCCGATTACGACGCACAGGCACGCAAGCTGGCGGGCATGTTCCAGACGAACTTCGAGACGAAATACCCGGGCATCCGCGCAGAGATTGCGGAAGCCGGTCCACATATTGAAAATATGGAAGACGAGTTCTGCGCTATCTAGCCTTCCGTGTGATTGTGTCATACTGACCGTCTCCTGTTCCACGGCATCGAGAAGATGCTAGCTGGGGCAGGGGGCGGAGAGACACCGTTCGTATATCATAACCTACAAATATTAATCTTGCATCATTGTTGCGCAGGACACAGAAACACCCGGTTCGTAAGAGCCGGGTGTTTCTGTATGGAGTGTTATTAAGATGTGTATTAGTTGTTGATGAGCTTGTCTTCTTCGCTGTTCCAGCTGTAGAGCTTGCGGATGTCCTCGCCGATTGTTTCGCAAGGATGCTCGGAAGCAAGCTGACGCATCATCTTGAAGTGAACCATGCCGCCGTTCATGTCGTCTAAGAAGCCTCTGGCGAAGGAGCCGTCCTGAATGTCCTTCAGAATCTTCTTCATGGTCTTCTTGGTCTCTTCAGTGATAATCTTCGGACCGGTGATGTAGTCACCATACTCAGCAGTGTTGGAGATGGAATAGCGCATGCCGGCGAAACCGCTCTGATAGATCAGGTCAACAATCAGCTTCATCTCGTGAATGCATTCGAAGTATGCGTTACGTGGGTCATAACCTGCTTCGGTCAGGGTCTCGAAACCAGCCTGCATCAATGCGCAAACGCCACCGCAGAGAACTGCCTGCTCACCGAACAGGTCGGTCTCGGTCTCGGTACGGAATGTGGTCTCCAGTACGCCGGCTCTTGCAACGCCCAGACCAGCTGCATATGCCAGTGCTCTCTCCTGAGCCTTACCGGTAGCGTCCTGATATACCGCAACCAGTGCAGGAGTACCCTTGCCAGCCTGGAACTCGGAACGAACGGTGTGTCCCGGAGCCTTCGGTGCAATCATGGTAACATCGACGTCAGCCGGTGGGTTAATCAGACCGTAGTGGATGTTGAATCCGTGAGCGAACATCAGCATGTTGCCGGCTTCCAGGTTCGGCTCGATATCTTTCTTATACATCGCAGCCTGCTTCTCATCATTGATCAGAATCATGATGACGTCCGCAGCCTTTGCAGCCTCTGCGGTGGTCATAACGGTCAGACCCTGTGCCTCAGCCTTCGCCTTGGACTTGGAACCCTCATACAGACCAACGATAACGTCGCATCCGGACTCCTTGAGGTTCAGCGCATGGGCGTGACCCTGGCTGCCGTAGCCGATGATGGCGATCTTCTGACCGTCCAGCAGGCTGATGTCACAATCAGCTTCGTAGAAAATCTTGTGGTTCTCGTAATTACTCATCTTAAAATCCTCCTATAATTATATGATTCAAATGATTAACGTAGTTATGGGCGACTCTTTCGGGGGAGGCCGCCGTGTATGACAAGTTGTCTGATGTATGACAACATAATAAACTTGTATGACCGCATTGTCAATAGTTTTTGCGTGGTTTTTTGTGTTTTTTCACGATTTTTTCTGCTAAAAGCAAGTTTCTTCACAACAGCTGCTCCGTCCATAGCGCACGATGAAGGTGAATCGTCATAACGCTCCGAAGGGCCTCGGCATCCCGCTTCCGCAGGAAATCGATAATCATGAAGTTGTCGTTGTAGGCACCCTCGGCGACCGCTTCCCATTTGTATTCCAGCTCGAACGTCTTCTCAATCGTCTGGTTGACGACTGGTATGAAGTAGTCGAAGAACTGGTTGTGCGAGGCGCGAATCAATGCATCGTGGAAGGCGATTTCCCGCTGGATGATTTCCTGATTGTTGTAATCGTTATGGAATTGCTCCTGCGTGGCCTTGACCAGTCGGACGA
>CAVGMK010000024.1:0-9528 GCA_963630135.1 Oscillospiraceae bacterium | reverse complement strand
ACCGAAGGCTTCATCGTCGTCGGCGAGAGTCAGTCCCGCTTCGGCTTCAACCGCACCATGGGCATCTGCCTCCACTACGGCTTCGCGCCGCACATCGCGAAGACCACATCGTCCGTCAATACGGCGCTCCTGGAAGTGGACATGGGTTACGGCATCATGATTCTCCATGGCTCGATGCAGGAAGTCGCCGGCCCGAGCACGGTGGCCATCCCGCTCGAAGGCGAGCCACGGATGCCGATCCGCTGCATCCAGCGTAAAGATTCCCGCAACCCGGCGATGGAGAAATTCCGGCAGTTCATTTCTGAGCGGGTAAAACAAGATTCGACCGGCGCATGACTTCCGAGGCGGCGAGGGTTTGCCGTCGTCATGCGTTTCGTGCATCGTCGGCTAGCGCACGCGGCGCGGCAACAGCTATGCCGCAAGAGCTGCTGCGTTGCGATTACTTCGATATGCGGTTGCGTCGTGCCGCGCCGTCCACACGGGATGCGGGGTCGGGCGAGCGGACCGGGGTGTAATACCTTTTTTGCATAATAATATTCCGAACTTTACATTTCACATAACAGATTGAAAAGGATATCATGTAGGTACAACATGACTATCCTTTTTCTAATGCGCCGGTTCGCGGGCGCATGGGAGACAACAGAAAGTGCGAACGGGAAGGGCATCGGAAACGCGTAGGTTTGCGATATGGATTCGAAGCGCAAGTTCGGCGCGTGAATAAAAGCCGTGATAGAATTTGCGACAGGATTACGACCTGAGTGGAAACACTAGGCTGAGCGCGACCCGTGCGCCAACAACAAGCGAAGAAACACGGCGCGGCGAGATTCGCCTGCGCGAATAATCAACAAAGGAGGACGCGATGAGAAGAAGCGAAATGCTACTGAAGAACATGGAATACATCGGCTACAACGACCTCAACAAGAAGCCGGGATTCCAGATGGGAATGCACCGCACCGAAGATGGACGTTATTTCATCTATGCGGCTTGCTTCCGCGACAACGGATTTAACATTATTGAAGTCACTGACCCGGCGCACCCGGTATCCAAATGGGTCGAAGGTGACTGGATTGGCGAAATCCACGACGGCCAGTCCCTGGCGAAGATTCAGGTTGCCGGCGGCAAGCTGATTGCCTGCTACGGCGGCACCATGCGCGTACTGCATGGCACCCACGAGCAGCCATACTGGGGCGGATTCAAGATTTACGATATCACGGAAGATCCATGGAATCCGAAGTTCCTGGGACAGTTCGAATGCGAAGACGGCCCGGGCGTACACAGAAGCTACTATGACGGTGGCAGATATGCCTACATCATGGGCAGCAAGAGAAATTACCTGGGATACATCCTGCGCATCATCGATCTGGAAGACCCGACCAACCCGGTAGAGGTCGGCAGCTGGTGGGCAGACGGCCAGTACCTAGGCAATAAGAAGGCATCGGATATTCCGGAAATCGGAACCGAGCCGTTCATGAAGCTGCCGAACGGCCACGCGATCACCGAGAGAAACAACGTAGTCTATGCCGCATTCCCGAATGTGGGATTCTGCATGATCGATGTAACGGACAAAACCCGCCCGAGACTCCTGGGCAACGTACCGCTGAACCCACCGTTCTCCAACGGCCAGTCCGGCGCTGCATGCCACACCGCAATGCCGCTGGGCGACAGACCTTATGCCATCGTAACCACCGAAGGCGAGCGCCCATGGTACTTCGACCCGAACAGAGAAGAGGGTATGTTCCACAAGATTACCACGCAGCCAATGAACATCATCGGTATGGTGGAGACCTGCGATAAAGAGAACCCGGCACTGATCTCCGTATTCCCGTATCCGGAAGTTCCGGAAGAATATAAGAAGTGCCACGGCGAGAACTTCAACATCATCGATGGCCAGAGAATCGTATTCGGCCCGCACAACATGTACGACGCCGCACCGCAGGACTGCCTTGAGCAGCGCGACGACAGAGTCTACAATTGCCACTTCCAGGCCGGCCTCCGCGTCTATGATGTATCCGATCCATTCGTTCCGAAGGAAATCGCGTACTTCATGCCGCCGGATCCGGAAGAACCGTGGTTCGACATCGAGGACGGCACCTTGTTCCCGGGCCCGCACATCGGCATCGCCGAGGACGTGCTGGTTGACGACCGTGGCTACATCTACGTGGACACCTATCAGGACGGCCTCTACATCGTCAGATGCACGGTCTAATGCCGCCTGATACAGTCTGGGCATCGCATTTCTTTGCGGTGGCGCATAACAGATAACCCGCCGGAGTAATTCCGGACTTCCCAATAACACAATCCATCCATTCGCGGCCGGCAGAGCAAATACGTTCTGTCGGCTGTTTCTTTGGCACGCAAAAGATTGATATTTTTTTGTCGAAATGTGCTCGCAAGCCTTGATTTACCGCACAAGAACCATGTAAAATAGACAAGCAACTGAGTCGCTTTGTCGTTATAATGATAACGCTTGTAAAATCAGTTTCGTGTGATATTCTTTAAGTGTGAATTGTATTTGGAGGAAATATGAGTGGAGAAGTGAAGCGCTCCTGTGTGGACTGCGGCATCTATAACTGCCAGACACGGGACAAGACCTATCCGGATTTCTGCCTGACCGCCGCTCTCAGCGAGGAGGAGGCGGCAGAGGTTCATCGGCTGTATGAGGAGCCGGAGAATCAGAAGGTGTCGGTCGTGTCCGCGCAGATTGAATCGGATTTCTACCTGAGATATACCCGCGTGCAGGAAATCGTGGCTTTCTCGAAGCGGATGGGCTACCATCGAATCGGCATCGCGACGTGTGTGGGACTGATTGAGGAAAGCCGGATTTTTGCCCGGATTCTTCGGAAGAACGGCTTCGAAGTGGTCGGTGCGGTCTGCAAGGTGGGCTCGTTCGACAAGACCGATGTCGGTGTGCCGGAGGAAGATACGCACGTGACCGGCACGGTGATGTGCAATCCGATTCTGCAGGCGAAAATTATGAACCGCGAGAAGACGGATTTCAACGTGATTGTCGGCCTCTGCGTAGGGCACGACAGTCTGTTCTATAAATACGCGGATGCGCTCTGCACCACGCTGGTTACCAAGGACCGCGTGCTGGGACATAACCCGGTGGCGGCGCTGTACCAGAGCAAGGCGTACTACAAGCGGCTGGAGAACGAGGAAATTGCCGCTTACCCGGAAGGGAAGAATACTGAGGAATAAGGCAGCTTACCTGCGGGAGACTCCCGAGGAACCGTTCCCGAATCCGGTTCAGGACTTCGGGGTAGGGGCGAAGCCGAAACCCGAAGTGGCAGGCCGAAGCGAGAAGCTACAGAACCTCATAGAATCCAGAAGATAAGAAGATAGAGAAGAAGCAGAGAAATACAGAGAAGATTGCAAGGTCGCAGGAGGAATAATGCTGACAGGAAAGCAAAGAAGTTATCTCAAGAAGCTGGCACAGACGATGCAGCCGGCAGTGATTATCGGCCGGGCCGGCGTGACGGATGCCGTGAAGACGTCCGCACACCAGTATCTGACCGCCAACGAACTGCTCAAAGTCTCCATTCAGGAGGGGGCAGAGCTCGATGCGAAGGAGACGGCGAACGCCTTGGCTGTGGAGCTCAAGGCCGAATTCGTCCAGGCCATCGGTCGCCGGTTCGTCCTCTACAGACGGGCGAAGGATCCGGCGAAGCGGAAGATTACCCAGCAGATGTTAGAAGAGGCGTAGACTGGAACGGATTGTAGCGCCGGAAGTAGTGATAGAATCGGAGTTTCAGCGTGTCGTGACAGGTTGCGTGAGAAGACGCGCCATCGCGTATGCGGAGAGCGCGAGAGGAATGGATGAGACTTCGGCCGGCGGGGACATGACCATAGGAGAAAGCGTGCCGCAGCGAGCGGCGGGGTCGGAAGTGCCGGCGGGAAGAAATTTATTTTTGGCAGAGGAAAGAAGGAAGTGCGATTGTAAATGCAGCCTGATTGGGGGATGCAATTCAATATAATGTAATGTAGAAGGGAGATTATTATGCACAAGGTTGTACTGAAAAAGCAGCTCAGTCATGATATGTTCTGGATCGAATTCGAGGCGCCATTCGTAGCGAAGAAGGCGAAACCGGGCCAGTTCATCATTTTCCGCGTGGATGAGTACGGCGAAAGAGTACCGATTACCATGGCAGGGACGAACAAAGAGACTGGGACTGTAACCCTGATTTTCCAGGCGGTTGGCCGCAGCACCATGCTGCTGTCCTCGCTGAATGAGGGAGATTATATCTCCGATGTGGTTGGACCGCTCGGCAAGCCGACCCACATGGAAGGCCTCAAGAAGGTCTGCGTGGTTGGCGGCGGTACCGGTAACGCGCTGGCTTACCCGGTAGCGAAGGGTCTGGCGGACGCAGGTGTGGAAGTGGATATGGTTTCCGGCTTCAAGACGAAGGATCTGATCGTTCTGAAGGACGAGTTCGAGGCGGTTGTGGACAGATACTTCCTGCTGACGGACGACGGCAGTGCGGGCGAGAAGGGTTTCACCACCAATAAGCTCGAGGAGCTGATCAAGGCCGGCAACAATTACGATGAAGTTATCACCGTTGGTCCACCGATTATGATGAAGTTCGTCAACGAAGTGACCAAGCCTTATGGTATCAAGACCATCGCTTCGCTGACCGCGCTGATGATCGACGGAACCGGAATGTGCGGCGGATGTCGTGTATCCATCGACGGCGAGACGAAGTATGTCTGTGTGGACGGACCGGAATTTGACGCGGCTGCAGTAGATTGGGATGTCCTGATTGCAAGAAATGCGTACTACCATCCGGAAGAGCAGGAAGAGCGCGATCACGTATGCAGACTGACAGGAGGTGTAAGACATTATGAATAACCAGATGACGAAGACCCCGATGCCATCCCAGGATCCGAACGTTCGGAACAAGAACTTCAAAGAGGTTGCGCTGGGATATACCGAAGAAATGGCAGTTAGTGAAGCACAGCGTTGCCTCAACTGCAAGAACAAGCCTTGTGTTAGCGGATGCCCAGTTAATGTTAGAATTCCGGAGTTCGTAGCGAAGGTAGCGGAAGGCGATTTTGCCGCTGCTTATGAGATTATTACTTCCACCAACTCCCTCCCGGCAATCTGCGGTCGTGTATGTCCGCAGGAGACCCAGTGCGAAGGCAAGTGCGTTCGCGGCATCAAGGGCGAGCCGGTTGGCGTTGGCAGACTGGAGCGTTTCGTTGCCGACTGGCACAGAGAACACATCGGCAATGAGAAGGTAGAGAAGATTCCGACCAACGGCAAGAAGGTTGCGGTTATCGGTGCCGGCCCGGCCGGACTGACGGCTGCCGGAGACCTGGTGAACAAGGGATATGAAGTAACCGTATTCGAGAGCCTGCACAAAGAGGGCGGCGTACTCGTCTATGGTATTCCGGAATTCCGTCTGCCGAAGGATATCGTAGCTTACGAGATCGACACCCTGCGCAAGAAGGGCGTTACCTTCCAGCACAATGTTGTTGTCGGCAGATCCATCGATGTACAGGATCTCTTCGATGAGGGATATGACAGCGTATTTGTTGGAACCGGTGCCGGTCTTCCGAAGTTCATGAACATTGAAGGCGAGAACCTGGTTGGCGTATACTCCGCGAACGAGTATCTGACCCGTATCAACCTGATGAAGGGTTATCTCGATGAATACGATACCCCAATCAAGAAGCACAAACAGGTAGCAGTAGTCGGCGGCGGCAACGTAGCGATGGATGCTGCAAGATGCGCGAAGAGAATGGGCGCTGAGGTTCACGTAATCTATCGTCGTGGCAGAGAAGAGATGCCGGCTCGTGCCGAGGAAATCGAGCACGCAGAGGAAGAGGGCATTCAGTTCCATCTCCTCAACAACCCGGTTCGTATCCTGGGCGATGAGAAGAACTATGTCAACAAGATTGAGTGCATCAAGATGGAACTGGGTGAGCCGGATGCTTCCGGACGTCGCAGACCGGTTGCCATCAAGGGTTCCGAGTTTACCATCGATGTGGATGGCGTTATCATGGCGCTGGGCACCAGCCTCAACAAGCTGATTGTGGACACCACCGAGAACCTGGATGCCAACGAAAGAGGCGGCATCAAGATTGATGAGGAGACCGGTGCATGCACCAGACCGGGCGTATTCGCCGGCGGCGATGCCGTTACCGGTGCAGCGACGGTTATCAAGGCCATGGGCGCCGGCAAGCTGGCCGCAGCAAGCATGGACGAGTACATGCAGAAATAGCATCGGATATCCGGGCAGGTTCAGATATCTGGACAGATTCGGGCAGAATTAGACAGATCCGAATCAGACCGGACGGAACCAGACAGAAGTAGATTTGGATAGAACTAGATTCGCTTTGCTGATTCTAATAGGGGGACCGGGAATCCCCAGGAAGGAGCCACGCCGCTGGGCGTGGCTCTTTTCTTGTGTAAGTGGCAAACCACCTGTAGGTGTGCAATATGTAAAAAACCAGAGTCCACATTATCAGGGACACTGGTTTTATAATTTCTGCTTTATTCTCTTAATTTTTGCCTGGCGGTCTCACACGATAATACATATAAATGGGACACTACTCACATAATTATGTATAATAATGTGATGTAAATCACACTTTTATGTATAATCGTGTGATTTTTGATTGAAATGGGGAAATAAGATGCCTATAATCAATAAATAAGGGATGCAACGCATTCTTAGGTCTGGCGAAAGTCCCGACGGTGAGGCCGTCTTCTCCGATATAGCCTACGCGGGTGATGCAACGCATCCTTAGGTCTGGCGAAAGCTCTGACGAAAGGGCAGACGGGGAATCAGGTGAAAACTCTGGAGAAGGATCTGACGAAAAATCTGACGAAAGATTCGGTAATAGAATTAGCGAAACGAAACACGATTATGAACACGAACCGAGAGGAAAGACTTCATGGAACGATTTATTCTAGAGAAATTGTTAGAATGGAAAAATTCACCGTATCGCAAGCCATTGATTCTGAAAGGCGTGCGACAAGTTGGAAAGACGTGGATTCTGAAGGAATTCGGAGCGCGGTATTACAAGAATGTCGCGTATTTCAACTTCGATGAGAACGACGAGTACAAGCAATTCTTCGAGACCACCAAGGATGTACATCGGATTCTCCAGAATCTCATGATGGTGAGCGGACAGAAGATGGAACCGGAAGAGACTTTGATTATTTTCGATGAGGTGCAGGATTGCCCGAATGTCATCAACTCACTCAAATACTTCTGCGAGAATGCACCGGAATATCATGTGGCATGTGCGGGTTCGCTCCTTGGAATCACATTGGCGCGGCCTTCGTCTTTTCCCGTGGGAAAGGTGAATTTCCTGCAGATTGACCCGATGACTTTCTCCGAATTCCTGGTAGCGAGTGGGGAGAAGAACTTCGTGGACTACATGGCATCCCTGGACAGAATCGAACCGATACCGGACGCGTTCTTCAATCCGCTATACGAGAAATTAAAGATGTATTACGTAACCGGCGGAATGCCGGAAGCCGTCCGCATGTGGACGGAGGCTCACGATGTTCCGGCGATACAGCGTGCACTGTCGGAAATCCTTGATGCTTACGAACGTGATTTTACCAAGCATCCGAACACGCGGGAATATCCGAAGCTTTCGATGATATGGAAATCGATACCGTCCCAACTGGCGAGAGAGAACAAGAAATTCTTATACAAAGTGGTCAAAGAAGGCGCCCGCGCCCGGGAATACGAGGATGCGTTACAATGGTTGATTGATGCGCGGCTGGTGTACAAAGTCTATCGAAGCACCGCACCGGGACTTCCGGTATCCGCCTACGATGATTTGTCTGCCTTCAAGATCTATCTGGTGGATGTTGGACTGCTGAGACGCATGTCACAACTAGCTCCTTCTGCGTTCGGAGAGGGAAACCGGCTTTTTACCGAGTTCAAAGGTGCGCTGACGGAGAATTATGTGCTTCAGACATTGGTGACGCAATTCGAAGTGCTTCCGCGTTATTGGTCGCAATCGAATCCGCCGTATGAAGTGGATTTCCTGATTCAGCGGGAGAACGATATTATCCCCATCGAAGTCAAATCGGCGAGCAATACGACGAGCAAGAGCATGAAGATGTTCCAGAAACTATTCCCAGACAAAGTGAAGCTCCGAGTAAGATTCTCCCTGGATAACCTCAGATTAGACGGTGATATGCTCAATATTCCGCTGTTCCTCGCGGATCAGGCAGACCGGCTGATTGGGATGGCGTTGGAAACCCTGGCGAACAAAGCGTAGCCAATATGCAAGCTGACGTTCTTCAACGTCAGCACACAAATATACCATGGAGAAATACCTGTGGATTTGTTATCATGGACTAAGTGCAT
Organism: Oscillospiraceae bacterium; assembly: GCA_963630135.1. Taxonomy (GTDB): domain Bacteria; phylum Bacillota; class Clostridia; order Peptostreptococcales; family Anaerovoracaceae; genus Mogibacterium_A. Next base: position 1,195 of record CAVGMK010000024.1, on the reverse strand, counting down.
TTCAAGTATTACGACAGATGGAGAGAATCTATGAAGAAATTGAACGGTAAAAAAATAATCGGCCTGGCACTCGCGACCGGGGCAGCAGCAGGATACGCGGCCATCTGCGACAAGCTGTTCGATACGACCGTGGCGGGAAGTGCGAAATGGAGCTACGGCGGCAAGAGCAAGTCCAAGAAGGACGGCCAGGGGGCCGCACCGGTTCCGCTGGAACGCTACGGAGATGCGCCGAAGAAAGCGAAGGAATGGCTCCGGGCGCAGGAATACACGGAGGTGGAAATCCACTCTTCGGTGGACGATACGAAGCTGGCCGCCTATTATTTCGCCCGCGAAGGCGCGAAGCGCATCGTGCTCTGCGTGCATGGCTATCGCGGCAAGGCCATCGGTGACCTGGCTGCCATCAACAAGTGGTTCCTGGAGAACGATTGCGAACTTCTCCTGATAGAGCAGCGCTGCTGCGGAAACAGCGGCGGGGAGTACATTACCTTCGGCGCCAGAGAGAAATACGATGTCCTGGACTGGCTTGATTTCCTCGAAGAACGGAATCGGAAATCGCTGCCAATCTATCTATATGGCGTATCGATGGGTTCCACCACGGTATCCTGCGCGGCCGGACTGACGCTGCCGCCGAACGTACGCGGGCTGATTGCGGATTGTGGCTACACCTCGATGCTGGATATCACGTCGCTATGCCTCAAACGGTGGTACAAGCTGCCGGCGTTCCCGTTGATGCAGTCCTTCGACCGCCGCTGCGAGTCGAGAGCACATTTTCGCATGGCGGAGGCCGATGCGGAGAGAGCGCTTCAGAGCTGCCGCATCCCGAGCCTCTTCATTCACGGCACACAGGACGCCTTTGTTCCGCCGTCCCATGCGATTCGGAACTATCACGCCTGTGCATCCGCGGAGAAAGACATTCTGTGGGTGGAAGGCGCCGGACACGCCACGTCCATGTATGAGAATCCGGTGAGCTACACCGCGGCGGTGGAGAAGCTGTTCCGCACCTGTGAGCAGTAGTCCAATTGAAGATACTATTCTGCGTATGGCAGAATAAAGCAATTACCGAAGCTATTCGTGCGTGCGGAAAATAACGACGAGCGAAAAGAGACCTTGGTAAAAGCAAAATGAAATAGCGCGAAGGCGACCGAGCCTTCGAGAATTCGACGCATGAGCACAGCGTGCGAAATACGTCGAACGA
>CAVGMK010000023.1:0-15944 GCA_963630135.1 Oscillospiraceae bacterium | reverse complement strand
CGATGTCCGAGATCGAGGGCGTGGATCTGGTGACGGAAGGTGTCGTGACCATCGACAAGGTTCTGAAGTACGCCAAAGACTACGTCGCCCGCGACGAGTCCTACATCGAGTGGAGCGTGCAGCATGACGCTTCGGCGCTGATCAGCCGCATGCTGTTCGAGGAAGCGACGGACGTGAATTTCTACGTGGGCCGGGCGGTCAATCCGGCGCATCAGGACGTGTCCATCAACTTCAATGTGAAGATGTCCCTGGCGGAAGAGCTGTGTCAGTGTCTCCGCAAGATGGGCAAGACGGTAAAAATAAGTTACTTCTGATGACACTGCCGATTTCCGCAGGCGATGGCGCCACGCTTCTTGCCGGCCGCGCGGCGGCACCGGCGTCTGCGCCGAAAGAGCGCGATGCATACAGAACCGGATGGGAATTCGCATTCGGTGATCGGAAATTTCGCAACCCGGCCGGCAACGGGAATGAATCGCCGCCGGGAATCAGAGGATAGGGAAGGAAGTTATATAGAGTGGATCAAATTTCAATGTTTGACAATATCGATGACTCGGCGAACGAGCCGCTGGCTGAACGGCTCCGCCCGAAGACATTGGAGGAATTCATGGGACAGAAGCACCTGCTGGGACCCGGTAAGGTGCTCTCGAACCTGATTCGGAACGATCAGGTGTCCTCCATGATTTTCTGGGGGCCGCCGGGCGTGGGCAAGACCACGCTGGCGAAGATTATCGCGAATACCACGAAATCCCGGTTCATCACCTTCAGTGCCGTGACGAGCGGCATCAAGGAGATTCGACAGGTGATGCAGGAAGCGGAGCAGAGCCGGAGATTCGGGGAGCGAACCATTGTATTTATCGACGAGATTCATCGCTTCAATAAGGCCCAGCAGGATGCGTTCCTGCCATTCGTGGAGAAGGGAAGCATCATCCTGATTGGCGCGACCACGGAGAATCCGTCGTTCGAGGTTAACGGCGCGCTTCTGTCGCGGTGCAAGGTCTTCGTGCTGAAGGCGCTGGAGAAGGAAGACCTGGTGGGGCTCCTGAAGCGGGCCATTCAGAGCCCGAAGGGATATGGCGATAAGGAAGTGGTCATATCGGATGAGATGCTGGGCGCTATCGCGGTCTTCTCCGGGGGTGATGCCAGGTCGGCACTCTCGACCCTTGAAATGCTACTTTTGAACGGGGAATATTACACGAGGGAAGACGGCGTGCAGCGGATTACGGTCACGCAGGATACCTTCGAACAGTGCACCTCGAAGAAGATGCTCCTATACGATAAGGACGGAGAAGAGCATTACAATCTGATATCGGCGCTGCACAAATCCATGCGGAATTCCGATACGGACGCGGCGCTCTACTGGCTGGCGCGGATGCTGGAGGCGGGGGAGGATCCCCTCTATATCGCGCGGCGAGTGACGCGCTTTGCGGCAGAGGATGTTGGGCTGGCGGATCCGCGGGCGATGGAAATCGCCATCGCGGCGTACCAGGCGTGCCACTTCATCGGTATGCCGGAATGTTCGGTGCACCTGACGGAGGCCGTGGTGTACATGGCGCTGGCGCCGAAATCCAACGCGATGGAGACGGCGTATTTCGCGGCGCGGGATGATGCCCGGCAGCACCTGCAGGAGCCGGTGCCGCTTCATATTCGGAATGCGCCGACGAAGCTGATGAAGGAACTGGATTATGGCAAGGGATATAAGTATGCCCACGATTTCGAGGAGAAGGTCACTTCGATGAAGTGCCTGCCGGATTCGCTGGAAGGCCGCCGGTACTATAATCCGACGGAACAGGGTCTGGAGAGCCGGTTCAAGGAACGCTACAATGCAATCAGAGAGTGGAAGGAGAAACACCGCAAATGACAATTTTATTAGCCGTAGCGCTGCTACCCCCGTTATTTCTCATGTACGAAGTCTATCACATGGACAAGGTGGACAAAGAGCCGAAAGGATTGATACTGAAGCTCTTCCTGCTCGGCGTCGCCATTACCATTCCGGCATCCTTCGTGGAGAACGCGCTGGATGGCCTGATCATGAGCCTGCTCTATGTATCGAGGCCGGTGTATCTGCTGGTGGAGAATTTCATCGGCGTGGCGCTGGTGGAGGAAGGCTTCAAATATCTCGTTCTGAAGAAGGGGAGCTGGAAACATCCGGCGTTCAATTACACCTTCGACGGAATTGTCTATGCGGTAGCCGTATCCATCGGCTTTGCCGCGCTGGAGAATTTGCTCTACGTATTCCAGTATGGCATGACCACCGCATTGGTTCGTGCGGTGACATCGATTCCGGGCCACTGCATTTTCGCCATCTATATGGGCGTGGGCTTCAGCCTGGCGAAGAAGGCCGAGTCACTTGGGAACATCGCCGAGATGAATATGCAGCTGCGGCACGCCATCTTGATTCCAACGATATTGCACGGTTTCTACGACTACAGCGCGTCGATGGGAAATTCCCTGTGGACGATGATCTTCCTAGTGTTCATCATCGTGCTGGATGTTATGGCCATCCGCAAAATTCGCAAGATGGAACGTCAGGATGAGCGGATTTCCTCTGCCGGCACCGGAAGCTATGGCGGCTGGGATGGACAATCAACGATGGATTATTCCGGATGGACGGCGGACAGCATGGGAAATGCCGATGGAAGGGTACCATCCGATGATGCCGTACCGGCGGAGAACCGGGATGGGAGAATTCAGCCGAGGGATGCCGAGGTGAATGAGAATCCGGACGACAGATATCGGACGGAAGAACCCGTAAGAATGGAAAACCCGTTCGAGAAGTAGTGCTCACCGCGCTTTTCGTATAGCCAAAAAAATCACACTATGGTATAATCAAGCTTGGGACGCTCGCTCCGCCCGGAATGCCGGCTGTGAAGCGATTCATGGAGCATGTCGGGGACATGCAAAGGGCATGTGATAGGAAGATGACAGGGCGGGCGACAGAGATAATACCGATAGATTTATATTAGGAAGGGAAGCAAGACCCATGTACGATATTGAGATCAGAGAATTATTCAGAAACCAGGAGAAATACGGCGACCAGGAGGTAATGGTATACGGATGGGTCCGGGGCAACCGAAGCTCGAATCAGTTCGGTTTCCTGTCGATTAACGACGGTTCTTTTTTTACCCCGGTGCAGGTAGTGTACGAAGCCGATAGCCTGACGAACTTCGCGGAGATTTCGAAGCTGCACTTAGCAGCCGGCGTGAAGGTCATCGGTACGGTGGCACTGACACCGGAAGCGAAGCAGCCGCTGGAGATTAAGGCGAAGGAAATCACCATTGAGGCGGATTCGCAGGCGGATTATCCGCTTCAGAAGAAGCGTCATACCATGGAATTCATGCGTGAAATCGCGCACTTAAGACCGAGAAGCAACACCTTCTCCGCCGTCTACAGAGTTCGGAGCGTCGTGGCTTATGCGATTCACAAATTCTTCCAGGAGCAGAATTTCGTCTATGTGCACGCACCAATTATCACCGGTAGTGATGCAGAGGGTGCCGGCGAGATGTTCCAGATAACGACGCTGGATCTCGAGAACCCGCCGAGAACCGAAGACGGCAAGGTGGATTATTCGCAGGATTTCTTCGGTAAAGAGACGAACCTGACCGTATCCGGACAGCTGGAGGCAGAGGCTTTCGCGCTGGCGTTTCGGAACGTGTACACCTTCGGACCGACTTTCCGCGCCGAGAATTCCAATACCGCACGCCATGCGTCGGAATTCTGGATGATTGAGCCGGAAATTGCTTTTGCCGACCTCAAGGACGATATGGATCTGGCAGAGGCTATGGTCAAATACATTATCACTTACACGCTGGAGCATGCTCCGGAGGAAATGAATTTCTTCAACCAGTTCATCGACAAGGGATTGCTGGAAAGACTGCACAACATCGTGAACTCCTCCTTTGAACGCGTGTCTTATACAGAGGCGGTTGAAATCCTGAAGAAGTCCGGCCAGGAATTCCAATATCCGGTGGAATGGGGACTGGAACTTCAGACGGAGCATGAACGCTATCTGACGGAACAGGTATTCAAGAAGCCAATCTTCGTCACCGACTATCCGAAGGATTGCAAGGCGTTCTACATGCGCCTCAACGATGACGGCAAGACGGTGGCAGCTTGCGATATGCTCGTTCCGGGTGTAGGTGAGATTATCGGCGGAAGCCAGAGAGAAGAGCGGCTGGAAGTGCTGCAGGCCCGCATGAAGGAGCTGGGCATCAGCGAGAAAGGCTACGAATGGTATCTGGATCTTCGCAGATATGGCGGCGTGAAGCACGCAGGCTACGGCCTGGGCTTCGAGAGAATGATTATGTACCTGACGGGTATGAGCAATATCCGTGACGTGCTGCCATTCCCGAGAACTCCGAAGAGCGCCGAGTTCTAACGTAACCGCCGGCGGCATCAATTTACCTGTACTTCGGTGTCGTCAGGCAATCATTTATTGAACCGATTGGGCTCCGCCTGCATCCTATGACGGGGCGCAAAAAATATGGTTAATTACAGGAGGATTTCTATGAAAGGTTATTCAAGTGACAAAATCAGAAACGTTGTACTGCTGGGACATGGCGGCTGCGGTAAGACGACCTTTCTGGAGGCGGCATTACTGGCAACAAAGGTAACGACCCGCCTTGGCAAAGTGGAAGACGGAAACACGGTGTCGGACTACGACAAGATGGAGATTGAGAAGAAATATTCCATCAACACCACGATGGTTCCGGTTGAGTACAATGGTTATAAGTACAACTTCCTTGACACACCGGGATTCTTTGACTTCGTTGGCGAAGTGAATTCGGCAATGAGCACTGCAGGAGCAGCTATCATCATGGTAGACGCTGCAGACGGAATTCAGGTTGGAACCGAGAAGGCATGGGAGCTGTGCAGTGAGCTGAATACACCTAAATTCATGGTCCTCACCAAGATAGATAAGGAAAATGTTGATTGTGATAAGCTGATTGATGAGCTGCGTGACAGATTCGGCAACTCGGTTGTTACCGATGAAGACGAAGACGCTCTCAAGGAAGCGGTTGCAGGTACGGATGAAGAGCTGATGGAGAAATTCTTCAACGACGAACCGTTCACCGAAGAGGAATTCAATAACGGTCTGATGAACGGTATCGCGAACGGCGACATCGTTCCGATTATCAAGTGCTCCAGTCTGACCGGCGACGGCATCGACGAAGTACTGCGTTCCATCGCCAGATACGTACCGGTTCCATCGAAGCATGCGCCTTACGTTGGTCTGGATGCCAATGAGAAGGAAGTGGAAGTATCGACAGATCCAAGTGCGGATCCGGTTCTCTACGTATTCAAGACCATCGCAGACCCGTTCATGGGCAAAATTTCCTACGCGAAGGTTCTCTCCGGTACCGTGAAGGTGGGCCAGGAGCTGTACAACCCTCGTACGCAGAAGTCCGAGAAGCTGGGATCCATATTCTTCGTTCGCGGCAAACAGCAGGAGACCGCATCGGAAGTTCCTGCCGGAGATATGTTCGCACTGGCGAAGCTGCAGAATACCAAGACCGGCGACACGCTGTGCCTGAAGAGCAAGGCCGTACAGATGCCGGGCATCAACTTCCCGAAGCCGAACTATTTCATCGCGGTAGAAGCTGCGGATAAGAAGGACGAAGAGAAGATGGCTCAGGGCCTGCACAAGCTGATGGAAGAAGATCCGTCCTTCGTACTCGAGAGAAATGTGGAGACACACCAGTCCCTCCTTGGCGGCCAAGGCGATATCCAGATTGGTATCATCCGTTCGAAGCTCAAGGAGAGATACGGCGTATCGGTTAACGTTATCCCGCAGAAGATTGCTTATCGCGAGACCATCAAGGGAACTGCAGAGGTACAGGGTAAGCATAAGAAGCAGTCCGGCGGTGCCGGCCAGTACGGCGATGTATGGATTCGTTTCTCCCCATCCCAGGAGAACTTCGAATTCTCCGAAGAGCTGTTCGGCGGATCCGTTCCGAAGAACTACGTGCCGGCTGTTGAGAAAGGCCTCCTCGAATGCATGGAGAAAGGCCCGCTGGCTGGCTGCAAGGTACAGAATGTCAAGGCTGTCCTCTACGACGGTTCTTATCATGATGTAGACTCCAACGAAGTATCCTTCAAGATTGCCGCTTCCCTGGCATTCAAGAAAGGTATCGTTGCCGCAAATCCTTGCCTCCTCGAGCCAATCATGAAGCTGGAAATCACCGTTCCGGAGAAGTACACCGGCGACGTCATGGGCGACATGAACAAGAGAAGAGGCCGCATGATGGGCATGGAGCCTTGCGATAATGGCAAGACCAAGCTGATTGCAGAGGCACCGCAGTCCGAACTCTTCGACTACGCCATCGTGCTCCGCGCTATGACGCAGGCAAGAGGCACCTTCACCGTGGAGTTCGCAAGATATGAAGAGCTTCCGGCTCACCTGGCAGACAAGGTTATCGCTGCCCACAAAGCCGAGCTGGAGAAGGAACACAAATAATCATCCGGAGAAGACAACCGGGCGCATGCTCGGAAGCCTTTGCAAAGAGAAAGCGGGAGCTCGGCGTCTGCCGAGCTCCTTTTTACCCTAATAAGATTCGGCCAAAAATAAATTCGCTCCGCCGGGACGCCCGATGGCGCGAACGGCTCCGATTCACTTGAGAATCCGGGGATGCGGATATAAGCAGATATAACAGGAGGCGAACATTCGCGGTTCGCTGTAGTAGCCGAGAATAGAGGAGAACGATATGGCGAAGAAACCGAAGACCGTCTACATGTGTACGGAATGTGGCAACGAGAGCAACGGCTGGCAGGGACAGTGCAGTTTCTGCGGCGCGTGGAATACTATCGTGGAACAGAAGATTAAGGCGCCGGAACCGGATTCCTCGGATACGCGGCGCCGCGTGACGCAGAGCGCGAAGCCGATGGTGCTTCGAAGTGTGGGCACGCACAGCTACAGCCGGATGCAGTCGGGAATCCATGAACTTGACCGCGTACTGGGCGGCGGCATCGTGCAGGGTTCGCTGATTCTGATTTCCGGGGAGCCAGGAATCGGTAAGTCCACGTTGATTGTGCAGGCGGCCAACCACATCGCGAAATCATATGGCAAGGTGCTCTATGTCAGCGGGGAGGAATCGGAGGAGCAGGTGAAGCTCCGGGCGGACCGGGTGTGCGGAGACATCTCTGAGAATCTGTACATCTTCCCAGAGACGAATCTGGAGAATGTGCTCGCGCATTGTAATGAGATGAAGCCCTGCTTCGTGATTATCGACTCCATTCAGACGACCTACTCGCAGGAAGTGGATTCCATCGCGGGCAGCGTCGGACAGATTCGCGCTTGTTCCAATATGCTGATGACTTATGCCAAGACGCGGAATGTGCCGGTATTTATCGTGGCGCATGTCACGAAGTCCGGCGAACTGGCGGGACCGAAGACCATCGAGCACATGGTGGATTGCGTGCTGCAATTCAACGGAGAGCGGGACAGGGACCTGAGAGTGCTCCGGTCGCTCAAGAACCGTTTCGGTACGACGGATGAAATTGGGGCGTTCCGCATGGGTGCCGAGGGAATGCAGGAGGAGACGGATCTTTCCGGCAGCCTTCTGGAGAACCCGGAGATTCTGGAAGAGGGGGCCGTTGTTTCGGCGGTCTACGAGGGAAGCCGGCCAATCTTCTTCGAGATTCAGGCGCTTGTCTCACCGGCGAACGTGGGATTTGCCCGTCGTACCGCGGTGGGCATCGACCATAACCGCCTCAATATGATATTGGCGGTACTGGAGAAGAAGGCAGGTGTTTCGCTCCTGAATCACGACGTGTACATCAATGTGGTTGGCGGAATGAAACCGGACAGTACGGCGACGGATCTGGCTGTGGCATTGGCCATCTACAGCTCTTTCCGCGGGAAGACGGCGAAGCGGAAGACAATTGCCATCGGGGAAGTTGGACTGACAGGCAACCTTCGCTCTGTTCGTAATGCGGAGAAGATTGTGGCCGAAGCCGTGCGGCTGGGATACGACCGAGTGGTCCTGCCGAAGAAGAACAGCAGTTTCAAGCTGCAGGGCATCGAGATTGTTGGTGCGGAGAATCTGATGGAGGCGATTCGGACGGTTTTCTGATAGATACATAATCCGAAGGAGTTGTGTGCTCCTTCGGATTTGTTAGTTGTGTATATGTTATTCAATTTATTCTGGGGAAATGAGAACATCGATTATGAGAAACGGCCGGATGGGCTTGCGGTAAGAACTACGGTCTTTGTAAATGTTTCCGCTTTCTTTTTGCTGAGATAATGTTTTCCGGTTGCCTTTGCAATCGCTTGATTCCCTTTCGTGTAGGCGGATTTACTGGTAATTACCCAGGATTTATCCTTCGATGTAGCGGTTACCTTGGCCCGGATGCATTTTGCGGTCTTGTTTTTGAAAGTGAATGTGCCGGTTACACGGACGGACCACATTACTTTTCCTGACGCATTTTTATAATAGACTGTTTTGGATTTCATCACAGTCTTCTTTTTTGCTGATTTTTTATGAATATCTTTCGATTTCGCTGCTTGAACAGTAGCAAAGTTGCGGATATATCCTTTGACCCCGGATATGGCAGTGTCTAATGTCTGCTGGTGTGTTCCTGCGAAGCAGGTTGCTGGGAATCCGGTCATCAACACACAGATGGAAATTAATAGAAGCAATCGTTTCATGGAATTTGCCTTTCGTTTATCGGAAAGTGATGACAAGCGTTATTCTCGTCACTCTCCATCGCTGATAACAGTTTCTGTTTCTGTGATGACAGTGTTCTTGTAATGAAGGTAAGCTTTGTAAGTAAAGCCACTGAAAATGCAAAGGGTAACGATTAGGAAAATCAATACAATTGCAATTAGTTGACGTACGAGTCGTGTAATGGATAACTGCTTAATCAGCAACTCAAAGTCAATGGAGTCGACATAACTTTGAGATATTTCCAGCGGCGTACCGAATTGCTGTGTTATTTCTTCTAGGGAAGCATTTGGATTTTCGTCCATGTAGTCGTTTATGCGATCGTTTAGTTCGGCGATAAATATTTTCGTGGAACGAGTGTGGATTGGTATCAGCAATTTAATCTGCTTTAGGTATTCCTGCAATAGCGTGTTTCTATCCATTACATATCCTCCCCATTCTCAGAAATGTTTGCGTTGAGAATTATGTCAATGCTGTCGGCAATGATACGGTATTCTGTCAATAAGGCATTCAGACGCGCTCTTCCGGTATCCTCGATATGATAATACTTCCGAATTTTTCTTTTACCCGCTTTGATGGAGTGCGTTGTTATGTATTGCTTATCTTCCAGCTTATATAGAACGGGATAAAGGCTTCCTTCCGGCACAGTAAATGCACCGCCTGACAAATCCTTTAGAAGTAAGGATATTTCATAGCCGTATAGGTCTTTCTGTGATAGAAGAGACAACACCAGCATTTCTACTGTCCCCATTTTGAAATTATTTCGTTCCAGTCCCATGTGTTCCTCCGGTAGAGCCTTTCCTGCATTTTAATACAAGTATCGACGAACAATCAATATTTAGATAATCTAAATACTTGTTGACTTAGTAAATGGCAAGATGTATACTCTCAGTGAAAATATGTTTTGAATGAAGGAGGTGTATTTTATGATAATTAAATTCTATAGGCGCATGGTATGTATTGCTGTTGCTTTAGGAATGCTCGTTTTGCCAATCTCTGTCAATGCAGATTCCTCTTTGGGAAACGGCACATCTGAAAAGGAATGTGTGAACTGTAATTCTGTTGATGTGATGCTCGATTCATCAATATCAGACCAAATTCAGCCGCAGGACATTCAGGAAATAACGATGGAAAATCCTACTAGCAACGAAATTAATGTTGTGGCGGAGTCTAATTTGAATGAGATGGATTTAAGAGATTCCAATCAAACACCACTTTATATCTACAGGAATGGAGAACTAATTCGTTTTATAATTGAGAGCTCGTGCGTTAATCAACTTACTGTTGCGGAGGTAAGAAGTCTTATTGAGGAAAATGAAGGTGGTGCAATCCACGTATATGAAGTAGGAGAATCTACTGAAACAGATGTAATCGCGACTCCGGAAAGTGCATCGACAACTGCAACTGGGTACTATGTGAGAACGGGTGAGGCGAAAAAGAGCGGTAGTGAATATGTGAAAAAGGATGCATTTGCTGGAAGCGTTGCAAAAGGAGAGAGTAAAAAAATTACGTATAGTGGATCTCTGGAATTTTCTGTTACTAGCACAGCATCAAGCTATTACTCAAAGAGTGAACTCAAGTCTGGTCTGAAAGCAAAAATCTCATGTTCGTTCACGCGTACTCTTAATAGTAATAATATGAAATCTGGATGCAATTGTCGCGAGTTTAGAGTAAAATATTATGCACAGAAGTATACGAGGACACAAAAGAAAATAGATGCTAAGAAAGGTACACAAATTGGTGCAACTCGAACAGCAACGGTTAGTGCGCCGACAAAGTATCTATCCTATAGCGTTGACAAAAAGATTTAGCTAAATAGTCTGAAAACAGAAGGAGGTACCGATATGACATCCGTTTTCAAACACGCTGGGAGAACGATGCTACTGCTCTGCATCATGCTTCTGGGCACCGCCACGATTTCTTTCGCTGATACGGGTAGCGATGCCAGTCAGCCACTGGAATCCAGTATGAACTACGAAATTGACGGAACCACCGTTCCGGTGAAGATTGATGAAGACCTTCTGAAGCAATTAGACCCTCAGACGGTGTATAGCTTGGCGAAGGAATACAGTAGCGAATCGCTCCGAATTGTCTCGGAGGATAACCTAAGCCAGGAGGATCTGGAGGATTCCAGTGAAATTGTACTGTTCGTCTATGCCAACAAGAAGCTGGTTCGTTTCGAGGTGGATTCCGGTTATGCGGATAAGATGACGCTGGAAGAGGCGAAATCGATGATTGAGGAAAGTGCGAAGAGCGACAGCAACAATGTCCATGTCTATGAGGTAGGAAGCGGAGATGGTTTCTTCGCCAGTCATAAGAGCCTGGTGTCCTTGGGCCTGGTGATTATCGTTGTTGTTGCAGCGTGGATATTCAAGAAGAGAAGATAGTATAAGTAGCAGCGATAGCTCCGTGTAATCACGAATTCTTGCAATCAAGAATTCATGTAATCAACCAACCATGAATGCATACAGGCGAGAATTCATGCAAAAATTCATAATCCAGAATTATACAGAAATAAGAAAGGCTTCGGCACGAATCTGCCGAAGCCTTTTATATCGCTATTGGACGCCTACTCCCCATCCGTCGGCTTCTTGACAGCGTCCATCTCGAACCAGAAGTCGCTGCCTTGGCCGACCTTGCTTTTGACCCCGTAACCGGCATTGTGGAGAACCAGAATGCCCTTGACGATGGAAAGGCCGAGGCCGGATCCCTCAATCTTGCGGTTGCGGTTGGCACTGGTTCGGTAGTAGCGTTCCCACACGTGCCCCAGTTCGTCGGAGGCGATGCCATCGCCATGGTCAATAACGTCGACGCGAATCTTCTTCCCGACGCGCTTGAGCTCAATGATGATGACTTTATCCTCGCCGCAATACTTCACGGCGTTGGAGATGAAGTTGTTGAGAACCTGCTTGATGCGTTCCTTGTCGCCGTAGACGTAGGTATCCTTGCAGGTCTTGAGCTTGATGTGATAGCCGTCCTGTTCGTTGAGGACGCGGAAGGTATCCGCGATTTCCTCGGTGACGGCCACCAGGTTGAAAATCTCCTTGTCCAGTTCCAGGCTGTTCGACTGAATCTTCGAGGCAGACAGCATATCCGTCACCAGCTTGTTGAGCCGGTCCGTCTCGGTGATGATGACATTCAGGTGTTGCCGCCGCTTCTCCGGGTTGTCGCCGGAGATGTCATTAATCATCTCGGCGTAGGATTTAATCATCGTCAGCGGCGTCTTCAGGTCGTGGGAGACGTTGGCAATGAGATCCCGCTGGTAGAAGTCCGTCTTCTGCATCTCGTAGGAAGCCGTATTCAGCGCACGCGCAAGCTCATTGGTCTCCGTGAAGGTGCCACCGTTGAACTTGACCTCGTAGTTGCCGTGACTCATTTCCACAGCGGATTTCGTGAGATCCTTAATCGGCTGGGAGAGTCTGCGCGCAATGAAGAGTGCTAGGAGCGCAGACACAAACATGACGATGAAGCTGATGTATTTGAGCTGTTCCCGCAGAATCGAAACGGTGGACTGTACCGGGTACAGCGGTGCCACGATGTACAGGATGTTGTCATCCCTCTGGCTTCCGATGTAGGTTGCGTAGATGAGCTTACGGTTGCCCTGCCCCGATTTCGATGATACCAGCGAGATGGACCGGCTGGAGCTGTTCTTCAGCTGGCTCCTGGCTAATTTCGTCTCGTAATCATAAGCAACATCGGCTAACTGGAAACTCGATCCGTTATCGTACACAATGCTTCCGCCCTTGGTATCCACGCGGATGAAAATATCGCTGTTCTCCGATGTGGCCACCGCTATCTCCGCGAATTCCTCCGGATCGTCCCGGTATTGCGCTTTGAGCATGGTGGCCGTTCGCTCGGTCTCCTGCGTCTTCATCTGCTCGAAATAATGTTCGAGGAAGAACGTTTGCAGTCCCCAGATCAGCATAATCAGAACCGCCGCGAACGTAAAGAAGTATAACAGCATCACGGTACGGATGCTGTTAAGATCGAAACCATTATTCTGTTGTTCGTTCTTTCTTTGTGTCGTCATATTCGAACTTGTACCCCACGCCTCTCAATGTCACGATAAAGTTTCTGTACGGCCCCAGGTTGTTCCGCAGGTTCTTGATGTGCGTGTCAATCGTCCGGTCGTCTCCGAAGAAGTCATATCCCCAGATGTCCGAGAGCAGCTTGTCACGGGACAGTGCAATGTTCTTGTTCTGAATCAGATAGAACAGCAGGTCGTATTCCTTCGGCGTCAGGTTCACGCGCTCGCCGTCGACGGAAATCGTCCGCGCCGCAAAGTTGACCTCCAGCCCATCGAACTTCATGACCTGCGCGTTGTTATTATCCGCGCCGCTCTTCCGCTGCAGCACCGCATTCACGCGCGCCATCAGCTCCTTCGGACTGAAAGGCTTCACCACATAATCGTCAATTCCGAGCTCGAACCCGAACAGCTTATCGTACTCCTCGCCTCTTGCGGAGAGCATGATAACCGGAATGTCCTTAATCTTCTTTATTTCCTTCACGGAACTGAAGCCGTCCAGCTTCGGCATCATCACGTCCATAATAATCAGGTCGTAATCGTTGAGCTTACATAGCCCGATGGCGCTCATGCCATCCGCCGCCTCTGTCACTTCATAACCGCTAAATTCCGCATATTCCTTGATGACCTCGCGAATCTTATCCTCGTCATCCACTACAAGCAGCTTCTTCATTCACTGACTCCTTCCTGGTTGTAGCCCATGCCTTCCGCTCATCCCGCGGCGCACAGAGCCCCTACTGAAAACTATGGAGATTATAGCATAGTTTTGTGACGGAAGATAGACAAAGAGCTGACAGCGAGTTGAAGTCGGGCGTGCCTGGCGGGCGCGAATTTATTTTTGGCCAAAAATAAATGACACTATGCCTACGTATTCCGAGGAAGCAGACCACAACATGATGATATAATGTTAGGCCAGTCAAACTGTTGACATACATATTACATGGTGATATAATAACAAATTTTCTTATAAGCTTGAAAATTGCGCCGCGGAAGAATATAATAAATGTGTCGAAAAGGAGCACACTATGTTTCAAATAGGAGAGAAGATCGCTTATCCGATGTACGGTGCCGGCACGATTACCGCAATCGTGGATCGAGAAGTGATGGGGGAGACTCATCAATATTATGATGTGAATTTGCCGCACAGCAAGATGACGGTGCTGATTCCGGTGGAGAGCTCGGACAAGGTCGGGGTTCGCAGCATCATCTCGAAGGACGAGATGGAGTCCGTCTTCGACACGCTTGGCGGCGAGGTGGACGAGATGCCCGTGAATTGGAACCGTCGTTACCGCGCCAACATGGAGAAGCTGAAGACCGGCGACATATACGTGGTCGCTGCGGTGGTGCGCAATCTGGTTCGAAGCGACCGGGTGAAGAAGCTCTCGACCGGTGAGAAGAAGCTTCTGGGCACTGCCAAGCAGATTCTGGAGAGCGAACTGATGCTCGCCGGAAATTATACAATGGAAGAAGCGGACGAGTTGGTCGAATCGCACATATAGCATAGGAATATGATATGTGGCCGAATCGGCCAATTTTTAGTATGAGGCGGCCTGGAGAATAGTTGAACGCAATAGAATGATGAATTGCTGCGAGTTAACGCGAGATATCAAGGGCATCGGCGCGACGGCTGAACGATGGCTGGAAATGGAAGGTAGCGCGTCGACATCGCTGACGCCGACCGGAGACTAGCCGCGCCGATTTCCGGGATGCCCCAGTACGCTGGAATCCTGGCAAGCTGCCCTATGCGGGGTGCGCAGGATAGATAAGATTATTCGTAGAATGCAGACGGAGGAATAGCATTGCTGAGAAAGATACAATCCATCTTGACTTTAATATTGGGTGGCCTGTTCGGGGGCGTGTTCTACCGCGGAATTATGGTTTTCGGCGATAGCGCGTATCGCGAGGCGGGCGTCCTCGTTCGGGGCAACACCGATATGAGTTATCTGATTCTCTTCGTGGTGTCTTTCGCCTGGATGGCGAGATTCCTGATTCCGGAAATCACCGCTCGGACGACGGCCATCATCAGACGCGACACATCGAAGATTCCGGTCTCCCGGCTGATTTCCTGCGTGGTGGGCCTGATTCTTGGCCTGATTATCGCCCTTCTCCTGTCAATGACCTACCGGTCTCTGATGGGCGCTGAATGGTATGCCATTATCACCATGGGCCTCTATGGCCTGTGTGGCTATCTGGGATTTGCCATCGGCTTCGGCCAGACGAAGAACGTCGAACAGCTGCAGGAGCGGCTCAAGGGCAGCTCGGAACGAATCCTCGGCATCGGCCCGTGGAAAGAGACCCCCAAAATCTTCGACACCAGCGTCATCATCGACGGCCGGATTGCGGATATCATCCGCGCCGGCTTCCTGGAAGGCCCTTTCATCGTGCCGGATTTCGTGCTGGCGGAGCTCCATCATCTCTCCGATTCCGCGAACTCCATCAAGCGCACCCGGGGCCGCCGTGGCCTCGAGATTCTGACCCAGCTCCAGGAGGAATTCAAGATTACGGTCTATTCCTCCCGCGGTAAGAAGGACGTCGAGGAGATTCCGGAAGTGGACGTGAAGCTCATTAAGCTGAGCCGCAACCTCAAGGGGAAGCTCCTCACCACGGACTTCAACCTGAACCGCGTCGCCCGCATCAACGATGTGGCGGTGCTCAACGTCAACGATCTGGCGAACGCCATCAAGCCGGTAGCCATCCCGGGCGAGCCGATGCTGGTGAACATCATCCGGCGTGGCAAGACCGATGAGCAGGGCATCGGCTACCTCGATGACGGTACGATGATTGTAGTGGAAGACGGCGGCAATCAGGTAGGAGAACGGGTACACATCAAGGTGACCAGCGTGATACAGACTTCCGCGGGTAAAATGATATTCGGCCGGCAGGGCACTTCCGGGGAAGCGGCGAAGAACGCCTGAAACGCACGGAATGGGTAAATCCAAGTGCGGCAGGGACGTATTACTCGGAATCAACGATGAAAAAACAACGGAGGAAAACGGCATGACAAATATCGCCATACTGGTCGCGGCGGGCAAAGGCACCCGGATGAATATGGCACTCCCGAAGCAGATGTTGCCTTACCGGGACAGCACGGTGCTGGAGTGCGCGGCGAAGCCCTTTGCCATGCATCCCGAGATCTCCGGCATCGTCATCGTGATGCCGGCGGACGGTTCGTACCGGGAATTCTACGACCGGACGGCAGAATCACTGCGGGTGAAATCCAGGAAGCCGGTCTGGATTGTGCCGGGCGGCAAGGAACGGGG
>CAVGMK010000022.1:0-12402 GCA_963630135.1 Oscillospiraceae bacterium | reverse complement strand
TGGCCGCCTTTGAACGCCACTGGTTGCTTACCCGGGAACGTTACGGCAATGAACTTCCGAACTACATCCAGATTCACCTCCTGCGAGAGCTGATTATCCGTGTCGACGCGAATAAGAACCGCCGGAACAAGCACGCCATCGAAGGCGCGGACCTTCAGGCATTCCTGGCGCTGGCGAAGCGGATGCTCGCGGATATCCGGGATGAATATCTGATTGCCGGCACCAGGATCTGGCCGCGATACCGGATAACGTTCGCCCTGCAGGAGTTCCTGCTCCACCTTAAATATGCTAATCCGGATATTCATTATATGGCAGTGAATCCGGCGAACGCTACGGACAACCAACGCTCATCGCCAATCGATAATACGCTACTGAATTCACCTATTGTCACGAATGGCGAATGCGCACCGAATGATGATAATCTCGATACCATGCCAATGAATCCGGACGCCATGAACAGGCCGCCAGGCCCTTCAGCGCGCTCCTGGCCGGTCCGCATTCAGATCAACGGAAGCTTGCTTCCGAACACCATCACCCCGCGAATCTACATCGACGCCATGAATCACACCGCGGACGCGCTTGTTCTCGATTGCGCGAGCCCGCACTTCTTCTCACATCCGGGCCTGTGCTGGACCGTTCTGTGGAACGACCAATCCATCCCTTACGAGGACACGACCCGGTACCGCGACACCCGCTATTTCGGCCTCGCGCCGTATCGCCAGTACACTTTCCGTGTGACCATCCCTCTATCCATCTTTCGGAACAAGAACACCCTTCAATTTGTGCTAAAAATAAATAACACCCGCATTCCACATCCGATGGTGACCACGCGTTATCCCGGCCGAATCAGCACGAAGCTCAACCGCGCTTACTGGTGCTTCGGTCGCTATGTGGCGACATTCAACATGGGCGGGACCAAGACGACGCTCTATGTGCGGAAGGCATCGGCTCTTCAGAAGGTGCTGTATGAGCTTCTGTTCCTGCGGGAAATTCGCTCTGGCAGAGCGGCCAGACCGGAGATGATTCGGAAGCGCCTCCGGTACTGGCTCTCGTATCCTCGCTATCATCGAAAGAATATCTGGCTCACCTTCGATAAGCTGTACAAAGGCGGAGATAATGGCGAATACTTCTATAAGCATTGCATGACCCGTCACGATACCGACGTGTTGCCGGTCTACGTCATCAATGAGGATGCAGAGGATCTTCAGCGACTTCGCCGCGAAGGTTATGAACCCATCATCCACGGGTCACGCCAGCATTTCTGTCTGTTCCTCCACTCGAAGATGGTATTTGCCACCCATGCGGCGATGTACAAATTCAATGCCATTCCGGAGGATGAGGTACCCTATCTGCAAGACCTTCTGCATGCGGATTACGTATATATATCCCATGGACTCTCGGTGCAGAATCTGGTGGAAGCGAACAATCAGGCACAGAACAACACGAAGCTGTATTATTGCGCCTCGAAATATGAGGTGGCGAATCTGATGCAACCGGCATACGGATATCAGGGTACCAACATCATCCGGCTGAAGGGACTGGCGAGGTTCGATGGGCTGGTGAATGATGACAAGAGGCAGATTCTGATTACTCCGACGTGGCGAAATTACATCGCTCTGACGCCGGACAATCCGAATGAGACGAGACCGTACTCCAGCTTATTCAAAGAGACGGACTACTATAAGATCTTCAATCGGGTAATCACGGATAATAAGTTGCTGGAATCCGCCCAGAAGAACGGATACCGGATTATCTACCTGGTGCATCCGAACATCGAGGCGCAGGCCGTGGATTTCGAGGAACGGGAAGGTGTTACGGTAATCTCCGGACTGGAAGCGAACTATGAGAAGCTGCTTCGGGAGTCCAGCCTGATGGTGACGGATTACTCCGGTGTACAATTCGATTTCGCCCACATGAGAAAACCCATCGTGTATTACCATCCGCCGCAGCTCCCGCCTCACTACGAGGACGGCGGGTTCTTCTATGACACGCAAGGATTCGGAGAGATCTGCATGGAGCATACGGAGCTGGTGAATCTGCTCTGCGAATATATGGAGGATGGCTGCGAGCTCCGGGAGTTCTACCGCGCAAGACAGGACGATTATCTGGAATTCAGCGACCACAATAGCTGCCGGCGCATCTATGATGATGCGTACGCCTGGCAACAGAGTCAGAAGAAGGTGAATCGGGAGAAATAGAGGAAATAGAAATAGTGAAAATCGAAATAGCGGAAATAGGCACAATATAGAAATCCGCATAGAAAATCGGATGCCGTAGCTACGAGCGTCGTAGTGGCATCCGACGATGTAATTGACGATGTAATTATGGATACAAAGGCGACAGCCGACTCCGGGGCTGTTGCTACGGCATCCGATTCTGTGACTGTAGACACACGGAGGAATCGCGGAAATTCAGAAGATTCCAGCGATTCTGACGATGCCGCACAGAGTGCGGTTCCGAAGCTTAGATGAACATGGTCACGATGGGCAGCGTCACCAGCGATAACAGCGTGGTTAGCGCGTACCCCCGGCTGCAGAGGTCCGCATCGAGGTCGAAGCTCTCGCATGCGATAACCGGCATACTGCCGTTCGGCATGCCGTAGAGCAGGATGAAGATGCCCACCAGCGTCGTGTCGAAGCCCATTGCGCCGAACTGATGTACCAGCAGCGCCACCGCAATCGGAATGATGAGCAACTGGAACGCCGAGAAGACGTAGAGCCGCCAGTCCGTGAACACCCGCTTCAGGTTGGTCTGCGCCAGCGCACAGCCGGTGATAATCATGGTCAGCGGGATGCAGGCATCGGACACGTAGGTGATGCATTGTACCGCCAGATTCGGCAATTCGACATGGAATGCGACAATCACGATGGCCGCAAGAACGCACAGGACACCCGGATTAATCATCGACTTCAGTGTGAAGGGCGACGTGTCGCCCGCCATTTTCTTGAGGCTGTGCATCGCGAACGTGTAGAAGAGCAGGTTGAAACCCAGCGCGTAGAACGTAATATAGAACGTTTCCTCTTCGCCGAACAGCGACTCGACCATCGGAATCCCGATGAAGGCAGTATTCGCGAACACCAGCATGATGGTGACCAGCCGCCGATCGTTCCCGTGTACGCCCATGAGGCGCGCCACCACCGGCCCCAGCACAATGGTGATGGCGTAGAAGACGGCCATGAGAATCGTATTCTGAATCAGTAATTTCGTTGGAATATTGGAAGATCCGCTGAGCGCGGTCGAGATCATCAGGAGGGGGTTAAAAATATTTACCACCATCTTGGACAATTCCGATGTGCCCTGCTTGCTCAGCCACTCCTTCCGGAAACAGTAGAACCCAATGAAGATAAAACAAAAGAGAAGCACGAGCTTCTCGAAGATGACAATGCTGTTGCTCATAATCTAATTCCTTCCGTAATCTATGACTATTCTACCATCAGATTGCACGGAATTGAAGTCTGTAATTCGCAGGAATTTCAGTCTGTCTGGAGGGAAGCCATATACCCCCGCAAAAAGGTCTTTCAGAATATTTTTGCGGGGGTATATGGCTCCCCCACGGACATTCAAATCATGGCAGACTCTATGAGGAACCCGATATCGGGAAGCGCACCACCTTGCTCCAAAATTATTCTGAAAGACCATTTTGGAGTAAGGTCGGTGCGCTTCCTATATTTGCGTCGAAGAGAAGGCGCAGACACCCTTCCTGAAATGTCTTGCAGAATATTTCCGTCAGGGTATCTGCGCCTCCTTGTTCACGCGAGAACATAGGAACAATTAACGGAATGTAACATCGGTGCGCTTCCTTTATTCACGTTAATTATCCGCGACAATCGTGAAGATTCCTTCAATCTTTTTGCAATAGGGGGCAAAAGATGGTATCATTTTCCTGTATGGTGTCCGGATGGTTAATGGATCGAGATGCCATGCAGGAGAAGAGGAATTCTTAGGAATCGAGGAATCGAACGATTCGGAAAGGAATTAACATGGACTATTTAGAAATTGAGAAGGTCATTGGAAGACAGATTATTGACTCCAGAGGAAATCCGACGGTAGAAGCGGAAGTGCATCTGGTGGACGGAACCATCGGAAGAGCTGCTTGCCCAAGTGGCGCATCCACCGGCGAATTCGAAGCGCTGGAGCTGAGAGACGGCGATAAGAGCCGTTACGGCGGCAAGGGTGTCAGCAAGGCCGTTTCCTATGTAAATAATGAGATTAACAATCTGCTGGTGGGCATGGATGCATCCAACACCTATGCCATCGACAAGGTGATGATTGAAGCAGATGGTACCGCCGATAAGTCGAAATTCGGCGCGAACGCCATCCTGTCTGTATCCCTGGCTGCGGCCAAGGCCGCTGCCTGCGCACTGGACATTCCGCTGTACCGCTACCTGGGCGGCGTCAGCGCAACCACACTGCCGGTTCCGATGATGAACATCCTGAACGGCGGCGCGCATGCGACCAACACTGTAGACACCCAGGAATTCATGATTATGCCGGCAGGCGCACCGAGCTTCAGTGAAGGTCTGCGTTGGTGCACTGAGGTCTATCATAAGCTGGCGAAGCTCCTCAAGGAGGGCGGTTACGCAACAGGCGTCGGCGATGAGGGCGGCTATGCACCGAATCTGTCCAGCGACGAAGAGACATTGGATTACATCATCAAAGCCATCACCGAGTGCGGCTACATGCCGGGTGCCGATTTCGTTCTGGCCATTGACGCTGCTGCCAGCGAATGGAAGGGCTCGAAGATTGGCGAATACGTACAGCCGAAGAGTGGCAAGAAGTTCACATCCGCTGAGCTGGTAGAGCACTGGAAGTCTCTGGCAGACAAGTATCCAATCATCTCCCTGGAAGATGGACTGGACGAAGAGGACTGGGAGGGCTGGAAGCTTCTCACCGAAACACTGGGCGACCGCGTACAGCTGGTAGGCGACGACCTGTTCGTAACGAACACCAAGCGTCTCTGGAAGGGTATCCAGAACGGAAGCGCCAACTCCATCCTGATTAAGCTCAACCAGATTGGCTCGCTGTCCGAGACCATCGATTGCATCCGCATGGCGAAGAAAGCCGGCATGACCGCTGTCGTATCCCACCGCTCCGGCGAGACCGAGGATACCACGATTGCGGACCTGGCCGTTGCCCTGAATACCGGACAGATCAAGACCGGCGCACCGGGAAGATCCGAGAGAGTCGCAAAGTACAACCAGCTCCTGCGCATCGAAGAGCAGCTGGGCGACGCAGCGACCTACGCGGGCTTCAATGCGTTCAACGTGAAGAGAAAATAGCAACAAACGACGCTGCAATGCCGTGGTTACAGTACTTTGAGCGCTGTGACCATCGACCATAATCGCTACTTGCATCGGATTCGAAATGAGGCTAACGGGACCACCTCCTAGGCGGTCCCGTTTTTGAATGCGAAGAAAGAATGACCC
The DNA here is from genome assembly GCA_963630135.1 of Oscillospiraceae bacterium. Classification (GTDB taxonomy): domain Bacteria; phylum Bacillota; class Clostridia; order Peptostreptococcales; family Anaerovoracaceae; genus Mogibacterium_A. The sequence goes on along the minus strand of CAVGMK010000022.1, from coordinate 6,976 downwards.
TATATTCCTCTGCCTGTATTCACAATCCGGTGGCGTCAATTAATTTCCCCATTCGATACGTCCCTGACGAATAGCGAAATCGTCTGTGAATAAGCAGATTGCAGAGCGCAGAAAAATACACCCCTGCACCCGGTGACGGGAACAGAGGCGTATTCACAATCAGCTAAAAATAAATTCCGGAATCCTACCGTTTCCGGTTTCCACAATCACTTTCGCTAAGCCATCCAGCATCCTAGAACGACCCGCGGAAATACCGGTACCGCTTGTTCATCACAATCACGAACGTCCAGGACATAATGGCCGAGGCCACTTCCGCAACGAAGACGGAAATCCAGATACCATCGAGTCCGAGTACCATCGGCATCAGGAGGACGGACAGGAGCTCGAACACCAGCGACCGCACGAAGGAGACGATGGCCGAGATGGTGCCGTTATTCAGAGACGTGAAGAACGCAGAGATGAACAGATTACCGCCGGACAAGAGGAACGCGAACAGGAAGATGCGGAATGCATGTACCGTCATTGCTAGGAGTTCATCATTGTATCCGACGAAGAATCCAGCAATGGTTGGCGTCAATAGCTGCGCCAGGAGGAACATCAGCAGGCCGCCGATATATTCTATCTTGAAGCTGAGTCGGAGCAGGTTGTTCATCTCAGCGTGGTTCTGTGCGCCGTAGTGGTAGCCGATAACCGGTGACGATCCCATTGCGTAGCCGAACATCATCCCCAGGAAGATGAACTGCACATACATGATGGTGCCGTACGCGGCAACGCCATCTGCGCCGGCAAAACGCATCAGCTGGTAGTTATATGCCATGCTGACGATGGACGAGGAGATGTTGCCCATCAGCTCGGACATACCGTTATAAGCGGCTTTCCGAACCGGGCGGAACTCAATTCTCGTCGGTCTGAACCGAAGAAATGTGGAGTTCGGGCGCATGAAGTAGAGAAGCGGCAGAATTCCGCCAACCACTTCGGAGATGCCTGTCGCCAACGCTGCACCGGCTACGCCCCAGTGGAATCCCGCGATGAAGAGAGCATCCAGCCCCATGTTGGTGAATCCGGCCGCGAGGCTGATGACAAGCCCTAGCTTCGGCCGCTCTGCCAGTGTCATGAACGACTGGAACATATATTGGAACTGCGTGGCAATGACGAAAGAGATGCTGATGCGACCGTAGGTCACCGCGTCCGCCACCATATCCTCGGACGCGCCCAGCAGGATAACAATTTCTTTTGTGAAAATAACGCCGAGCACCGTGACCACTACCCCGATGATGGCGGAAACCTCAATCATCATGGCGAAATACCGGTTCGCGCGTTCGTCGTCGCCCTGGCCGCGCGTCATCGCAATCAGCGCGGTGCCGCCGGAGCCGAAGATGGTGCCGAAGCCGCAGAGAATCATGATGGCCGGCATAATCAGGTTCACCGACGCGAATGCAATCTCGCCCACGAACCGCGACACGAAAAGCCCATCCACCACGCCGTACAGCGAGGAGAATACCATCATGATCATGGTCGGTGTGCAGAACCGCAGAATGCGCCGGCAGGTGAAGTGATCGGATAATTGAATGACGTCTTTGCTTGATTTCATAATGAATCTCTTTCGTATGCCATAGGTGAAGGCCCCGCTCCTCAGAGGACAGGGCCGCCTTGTAGGAATTACAATGTTTGCTTCGAATCAACAAGTCCTAGGCTACTGAATTTTGCAAATATTGTCAAGCAAAGTTAGGTCAAAAAAACCGGCCGGGCCATCGTCGCTCTTCCCAAGGCGCAGCGCGAATGAGACGCTACATAGGAAAGACGCGAACCGAAGTCCCGGCCGGCCAATCGCCCCGGCATGCTTATCCGAGGAGGCAAAGTGTCGTATACGCGAACATGTAATGGCAGAAGCTGCCGCCCATGACGAACAGGTGGAACAGCTCATGATTCCCGAAGCCTTCCAGCGATTTCGGGATAATCGGCAACTTCAGCGCATAGATGACGCCACCGATGGTGTACAGGAGGCCGCCGGCGAGGAGCCAGGCGAATCCGCCGGCCGGAAGGACCTGAATCAGCGTTGGCAGCACGGAGATGCACAGCCATCCCATGCCGATATAGATGACGGAGGAGACCCACTTCGGGCAGGTGACCCAGAAGAATTTGAACAGGAGCCCCACGGCAGCAACCGCCCAGACGGCAATCAGAAGGTGCGTGCCGGAAGATGCCGGCAGTGCAATCAGGCAGACCGGCGTGTAGGATCCGGCAATCAGCACGAAGATACTCATGTGATCAAGGCGCTTGAGCCGTTTGTTCGCCGCATCGCTGAGCTGGAAGGTGTGGTAGGATGCGCTGGCGCCATAGAGGAGAATCATGCTCATCATGAAGACGCCGAAGGAAACCATGGACGATAGGCTGTCACCTAAGCTGGAAGCGCGAATCAGCAGAACCGGGGTGGCGGCGATGGCCATCAGGAATCCGATGAAGTGCGTCAGTGCACTGATGGGATCCTTTGCACAGAAGCGGTTCGATGCCGTCAGCTGCAGTTCTGCAGCGGCAGCTGGCGAGACCGACGTGTTTCGCATAGCAGTGCCTTGAACGGCGTTGCTCCGGAAAATTTTCTTCCCGGATGTTTCACCGGCAGTGCTACGGGCGCTACTGCTTCGGAATGTCTCGCCACGAAGTCTGGTCTCTGTTCCCGAAGCTATCCGTTCCTTGTTCTTTCGGGACGTCATATTGCTTACTGCCTGTACTGCTGCGGATTGAGTCATTGTATTCATGAGGATGCCTCCTTTGGGGTAATCAATTTCTTATAATCGGTTATTCAATAACCGATACATGCATCATATCGGTTATTGAATAACTTGTCAAGGGGTAATATAAATAATATTTGACGTTCTTGAATATGTGATTTAGAATACAAATAACCCTATGTAGACGTGGATATAAAGTGTCTGTTGACAAAGTACTAGCAGAAGGTCGTAGTGAGTTTCCCTTGACTCAAATCAAGAAATTTAACAGTGAGCGTTTCGCTGCTCATAAAAGCGATTGTAACAGTAGGGGCAGACTTCGGTCAGCCCCTTGTTCTATATAGATGGTTAGCTGAACACGGATTCTACGATTTGACTTGGTATACCTGAGGAATTGATTGGAGGAATGAAATGAATAACAGAAAAACGAAAGACCAACCCACCGAAATCCAGCAAACCCTCGACCGGGTACAGCTCCCGGCCTATAGCGAAATTCCGGATGTGGGCCTGTACTTAGAGCAGGTAACGAGATACGTTAACAGCTTCCTGGCGGACTTCCCAGACATGCAGGCCACCCCGTCTATGATCAGCAACTACGTGAAGCTGAAGATTGTGGATAAGCCGGTGAAGAAGGCCTATTCCCGGGAGCAGATTGCAAGATTCCTCTTCATCGTGCTGGCGAAGACCGTGCTCTCCATGGATAACATCCGCAAAGTCTTTGCGTTGCAGGCGGAATCGTATGAGCCGGAGGTAGCCTATGAATATTTCCGGACGTGTCTGGACGGGGCGCTTCGTGCTTTTGGCGGGGAAGAAACGGAGTCAAGCGAATCCGCTCGCACCGGCAGTGGCGTCAGGGAAGAGCAGCACATGATGGATTGCACGGCCTCGGCAATTGCGTATAAGATGTATCTCAATCTCTATTTCACGTCGCTGCAGGTGCAGGAGGACGGAATCGAAATAATTGGATAACAATAAGGAGCAACCAATGGACATCAAGATGAACTACATCGAGAAGGGCGACGGGAAGCCGCTACTTCTGATTCACGGCAACGAGGACCGGTGCGAATATTTCACGCCGCAGCTCGATTATTTCTCGAAGCGGGGGTACCACTGCATTGCGCCGGATTCGCGGGGGCATGGGAAGACGCCGCGGGGCGGTGGCAAACTGACGATTCGGCGGATGGCGCGGGATTTCGTGGACCTGATGGACGAGCTGGAGATAGAGAAAGCGGACATCATCGGATTCTCGGATGGCGGCAACATTGCCCTGATTATGGGCATGAAGTATCCGGAGCGCATTCAGCATCTGGTGGTATATGGCGCGAATCTGGATCCGTCCGGCGTCAAGCCGTCGGTCAACGAGTGGATTGAGCAGGAATACAGCCGGACGCTGGCGGAGGCGAAGCATGATGCCCGCGCGAAGCTTCGGCTGGAGATTCTGAATCTCATGATTAACGATCCGAATATCGAGGAGTCGCAGCTGCAGCGGATTACGGCTCCGACGCTGGTTCTGGCCGGCACGGATGACATGATTCTGCCGGAGCACACGGAGCTCATCGCGTCGAAGATTCCGAATGCGGAGCTGCAGTTCATCCGGGGAACGCATTTCTGCTCGTCAGAGAATCCGGGAGATTTCAACCGCGCTGTGGAGAAATTTCTGGAGAAGAAGCCGGATGCGAATCCTTCGGAAGAAAAGTAAGAAAGAAGCCGGATGCGAACCCTCCGGAAGAAAAGTAAGAAAGAAATTGGACGTGAAGCCGGTGGAAGAAAAGTAAGAAAGAAGTTGGACGTGAAGCCGGTGGAAGAAATCCAATCGGAGCAATAGTGAAAGAGCGAGCGCCGTTCTTCGAATTGTCTCTTTCCAAATCCGTGGAACCGTGGAAAAGTGGAGGTACAGAATCTGCGACAGGCCGGTGAATGGTATACTCGTATCCCCCTAAAGAATTCCTTGAACGCGGATAAAGATTCTAGGAATAGTTAAAAATTAAACGGGACAAACTCCCCGAAACGCTATTTATTTAAGGGTTTCAGCGTTGTATAATATTTTTCGGATGAGAGTATTAAAAATTTTAAATATGCAGGAGGAGTTAAGCCCAATGGAGAACAAAGAGAAAGAACAGAATCAGAAGAACGAGCCGAAAGCGCAGGAAGCGAAGGCTGCTGCGATTTCGTACAGAAAGACACCGGTTGCGAACGGCACCCTGGTGAAGGTCATCAAGGCGGCACTGTCGTCTCGCGCAGACAACGAGCAGTCTTGGGACTATTACGTATCGAAGGGTAAGGAAGCCATTCGCGCACTGGAGAAGGATCCGGAGAACGGCATGAATCTGGATCACGCACCGGCAGTTATCGTTCCGGTATACGGCGCGAAGGACCCGGTTCCAACGAAAGAAGAGGTAGTGAAGAGCACCGCCATCGGCAACATGAAGGTAATCATGGACGAGATTGGCCTGGTTGGCAAGTGGATCTGTGTGGTTGGTAACGAGGCACAGCAGAAGGCCGTTGCCGAGACCCTGAGCATCGCGTCGGAATTCGTTCCGATGGGAATCCTGACGCTGGGATATCCGGAGCTCGAGGATGATGATGAGAACCTGAACAAGAAGAAGATGGACAAGGGCTATCGCAAGAAGATTCACTTCGTCGATGCACTGGGAAGATATTAGTCCGGGCATATCGGGAATCTGCGAATGCAGACATCAAATCAATCTTCACGGACCGAGTTAAGTAACGAAATCGATTGGAATGCCGATGCGAATGCAGAGCCGGTCTGAAGTAAATGATGATACGGGCGGCGCAAGCCGCCCTTTTCTAGTGCCCCGATTCCGCTGACAGAATTCTCTGCGAACGCTTAAGCGATATCTCCGTTCATCTGTAGCACAGAATGAAACATGGCGTGGAACATAGAATCTTTATCGGATCCAGGGATAATTCGAGGTGGAATCCCTATTCCCGGAGTAAATCATATCGCCGTGAATTATAAGGAATGCATTAAGATTTTCCTGTTCGGTTGAGTCTGGGACCGGAATGGTTTAGAATTGTTACCGTATGCAATACAGATTAAGAAAGCAGGTATCATTCTATGTCTCACATGATTGAGCTCCATAAAGTATCGAAATTCTACACGAATAAAGAGACGGTCAGCACCGGCTTCACCAAAGTCGACCTGAACCTCGACATGGGCGAATTCGTGGCCATCACCGGCGAGAGCGGCAGCGGCAAATCCACGCTGCTCAACGTCATCTCCGGCCTGGACAGCTACGAAGAGGGCGAACTTTACGTCGCCGGCGAAGACACCAGCGCCTTCCGCACCGAGGACTACGAGCGCTACCGCAAGACCTATATCGGCAACATTTTCCAGGACTTCAACCTGGTGAACAGCTACACCGTCTACCAGAACATCGAGCTGTCCATGCTCCTTTGCGGCATCGACAAGGAGGAGCAGAAGCGCAAGATTCCGGAATACATCGCCCTCGTCGGCATGGAGAAATATACGAAGACCAAGGCCTCCCGCCTTTCCGGCGGCCAGAAGCAGCGCGTGGCCATCGCCCGCGCCCTCGCGAAGAACGCCCCGATTATCGTGGCCGACGAGCCGACCGGCAACCTCGACAGCGCCTCCGCCGCCAGCGTCATGGAGACCCTCCACCGCATCGCGAAGGACAAGCTCGTGGTCATCGTCACCCACAACTACGAGCAGGCCGAGCCGTACGTGACCCGCAAGATTACGATGCACGACGGCCGCATCATCGAGGACAAGAGCATCCGTCCGGCCAATATCGTCACCGAGCCGTGGAAGCCGATTCCCATCGTGGCTGACGACGACTTCGCAGCGGCTGACAGCTCGTCTGCCGCACTTTCTGATGCGCCAAAAACACCATCCGCCCCGGCCGAGACGTCCGACTCCGCGGCAGCTTACGGCTACGCGCCAGGCGCCGACTCTGCGTCCCGCTCGGGCCATGCGCCAGGCACCGATTCGGCGTCCAGCTTGAGCCATACATCCGGCTCAGACTCTGCGTCTGACTCCGGCTCCGACTTCGCGGCGGCATCCGCGTCTCACCTATCCGTCGCATCCGCAGAGGAAGGTGAATATGATGTATCCAGTGACTCCCGCGAATACGGCTCCACGGTTACACCGATTCGCGCCGGTGGCCGCGTAGCCCGAAACGCCGCGAGAGCTGCAGAGGAAGAGAAGCGCATCGGTGGCCGTGCCGCGCGCAATGCCGCCGCCAATCACCGAGCCGCCAGTCATAAGA
>CAVGMK010000021.1:0-3984 GCA_963630135.1 Oscillospiraceae bacterium | reverse complement strand
CTCTGCATTGTCTACCAGCGTCAGACCGGAAGCGGCCGCCATGTCCATGACGGCAATGCGGGTGGCCGGGAATGTCGGCGGGGCGGAATTTATTTTTAGCCCATCGAAAATGCCATATTCGCACGTAACCGGATTCCCGAGAGGGCCATGCACGGAGCAGGTGCGCCGGGTGCCATGAAGGGCATGGAGCACGGCATCAGCGGTCCCTTCGCCGCCGTCTGCGAGGGGAAGCGCGATGACCTCGGCCTGCGGGCAGACCGCAGCTGCGGCGTCCTGAACGAGCTCGCAAATTCGGAGGGCGGTGAGGGAGCCTTTGAAGGAGTCGGGTGCGACGATGATTCTCATAATTAATCCTTTCGTTGATTATGGGTGGAAACTCATAATCGGTAGTTGATGGGTTGGCGGCAGGAATCTCGAAGAGCATCCAGCCGCGCCGATGGTTACGTCTATTTCGTTGGTGGCTAGTTAGCCGCCTAGTTGACTATACCAACCTGATTATACCAACATGGGAGGAGAGTTTCCATGCTGTGAATTGAATCACTGTGATTCGGGAAAACATCGTAGCCTATCATAATGATATCGGGAGTTCGCATCTGGATGGCGAAATCCCATTCGGTTCATGTAGATAGCTGAAAAGGTCTTTGAATTCGCTTTCCGACAAGGCCATACGATTCGGAGGATTCGACATCTGAAGTTGTGAAATCACACAAGTGCGCAAGCTGCGGTTTGTTGAATCTTACAACGGGAGGAAAACGCCAAAAACCTTTATGTTTCAAGGGTTTTGTGCTATACTAGATAGCAAATTATGATTAATTAAAGTGTTGCTTTTAGATATAGGGAAAGAGGTGTAAAATGGCAATCGTTCTTCAGGAACCATCAAGAACATTTAGTGAATACCTGCTCATTCCAGGTTATTCCAGCGCAGAAGCAAGACCGGAAAACGTATCTCTCAAGACACCGGTCACCAAATTCAAGAAGGGAGAAGAGCCGGCGATTACGATGAATATTCCGCTGGTGTCTGCTGTCATGCAGGCGGTATCCGACGATAAGATGGCCGTTGCCCTGGCAAAGGAAGGTGGCATCGCATTCATCTACGGTTCTCAGTCCATTGAGGATCAGGCGAACATGGTTCGCAGAGTCAAGAATTACAAGGCAGGCTTTGTTGTCAGCGACTGCAACCTGAAGCCGGATCAGACGCTGAAGGATGTTCTGTACCTGAAGGAGAAGACCGGCCATTCCACAATCGCAATCACAGAAGATGGTTCCGCAGACGGCAAGCTGATGGGACTGGTAACCAGCAAGGATTACCGCGTCAGCCGTCTGGATGGTGATACGAAGATTGCCGAATTTATGACACCGATTAATAAATTGATCTATGGCAAGGAGGGAATTTCGCTCTCCGAAGCGAACGACATCATCTGGGAGAACAAGGTGAATCAGTTGCCAATCGTCGATGACGACATGCATCTGAAGAGCCTAGTATTCCGTAAAGACTACGATTCCCACAAGTCCAACCCGGATGAACTCTTAGATGCCAACAAGCGCTACGTGGTTGGTGCCGGAATCAACACCAGAGACTACATGGAGCGCGTTCCGGCTCTGGTTGAGGCTGGCGTGGATGTTATGACCATCGACTCTTCCGAGGGTTACTCTGAATGGCAGGCAATGACGCTGAAGTGGATTCGCGACAACTACGGCGATACCGTTAAGGTAGGTGCCGGCAACGTGGTTGACAAGGAAGGCTTCGACTTCCTCGTGGCACAGGGTGCGGATTTCGTCAAGATTGGTATCGGCGGCGGCTCCATCTGCATCACCAGAGAGCAGAAGGGCATCGGCCGTGGTCAGGCGTCCGCTGTTCTGGATGTGGCAAAAGCAAGAGACGAATACTATGAGAAGACCGGCATCTATGTACCAATTTGCTCCGATGGCGGTATCGTTCACGATTATCATATGACACTGGCACTTGCCATGGGTTCCGACTTCATCATGCTGGGCAGATATTTCGCTCGTTTCGACGAATCTCCATCTGCAAGAATCATGGTGAACGGCAACTACATGAAGGAGTACTGGGGCGAAGGTTCTTCCAGAGCTCGTAACTGGCAGAGATATGACCTGGGCGGCGATGCGAAGCTGAAGTTCGAGGAAGGTGTAGATTCTTACGTTCCTTACGCCGGACCGCTTCACGACAATGTTAAGCTGTCGCTGGACAAGGTGAAATCCACCATGTGCAACTGTGGTGTACTGAGCATCAAGCAGCTCCAGAAGGAAGCAAAGCTGACGCTGGTATCCGCAACCAGCATCGTGGAAGGCGGCGCGCACGACGTAGTCCTCAAGGACAACAGCGTTGCCAGTGTAAGACGCTAAAGAATTATAATGAATGCGTCAGCGTGATGGCGCTGACGCATTTTTGATAGCTATGAATTCCTTAGTCATTCCGAACGGTGTAGCGAATTCTGTGATGGAACCAGCGTGGCGAGCCGGAATTTCGAGGGGAAGAGAATAACGAAATAAAGAAGAGGTACGAAATGGCACAGAACAAGATTCTGATTCTGGATTTCGGCGGCCAGTACAACCAGCTGATTGCCCGCCGTGTCCGCGAATGCAATGTGTATTCCGAGGTCCACAATTTCGATGGAATCACCTTGGACAAGATTAAGGAATTTGACCCGAAGGGCATTATCTTCACCGGTGGCCCGCAGAGCGCCTACGGCGAGGGTGCTCCGTCCATCGACGATGGCGTTTTCCAGCTGGGCATTCCGATTCTCGGAATTTGCTATGGCGCACAGCTGATGGCTTACCGCTTAGGTGGCCACATCGATTCGGCACCAACCAGTGAATACGGCCACGCCGAGGTCATCATTGACGATAAAGGTGGCATTCTAAAGTCCGCAGATGATGTGAATGTCTGCTGGATGAGCCACACGGATTACATCAGTGAGCCACCGAAGGGTTTCATCGTTACCGCGCATACCGACCACTGCCCGGTTGCCGGCATGGAAGACCGGGAACGCGGTTTCTATGCAGTGCAGTTCCACCCGGAAGTGAATCATACCGCACACGGTGCCGAGTTCATTCGGGACTTCGTGCTGGATGTCTGCAAGTGTGAACAGGAATGGAAGATGGATTCCTATGCGGAATCTCAGGTTCAGGCGCTCAAGGAGAAAATCGGCGATGGCAAAGTGCTGCTCGCTCTTTCCGGTGGCGTGGATTCCAGCGTTGTAGCCGGACTTCTGTCCCGCGCAATCGGTAAGCAGCTGACCTGCGTTTTCGTTGACCACGGTCTGCTGCGGAAGAATGAGGCAGAAGAAGTTGCGCAGGTGTTCGGACCGGAAGGCCCATTCGATCTTAATTTTATCTGCGTCGATGCCAAGCAGCGTTACTACGACAAGCTGGCCGGTGTGACGGAACCGGAGCGTAAAAGAAAGATTATCGGAGAAGAATTCATCCGGGTATTCGAGGAAGAAGCAAAGAAAATCGGTGCGGTGGATTTCCTGGCGCAGGGAACCATCTACCCGGATATTATCGAATCCGGATTGGGTAAGTCCGCTGTTATCAAGTCCCATCACAACGTTGGTGGACTGCCGGATTACGTGGACTTCAAGGAAATCGTGGAGCCGCTCCGCATGCTCTTCAAGGATGAAGTTCGCGAACTCGGCCGTGAGATTGGACTGCCGGATTACATCGTGAACCGTCAGCCGTTCCCGGGCCCGGGCCTCGGAATCCGCATCATCGGCGAAGTGACGGCAGAGAAGGTGAAGATTGTACAGGATGCCGACGCCATCTACCGTGAGGAAATCGCGAAGGCCGGACTGGACAAGAGCATCAGCCAGTACTACGCAGCGCTGACCAACATGCGTTCTGTCGGTGTCATGGGCGACTTCCGTACGTACGATTATGCCGTGGCACTTCGTGCCGTGCAGACCTCGGACTTCATGACCGCGAACGCGGTGGAAATTCCGTGGAACGTACTCCAGAAGGTGATGA
>CAVGMK010000020.1:0-19095 GCA_963630135.1 Oscillospiraceae bacterium | reverse complement strand
ATCGTAGTAGTTAAGGAAATCATGGGTCAGGGCGCAATGCACGACAACTTCCTGTTCCCGAATGATCCGGTTGGTGTACTGGGCGCAAAGCCGAACGTAGACCTTGGTAACGTTCCGGTTGCTGCTAACCCACTGGAAGTAATGGATGGATGCATCCACGCTCTTACCTGCATCGGACCGGCTTCGAAGGAAATGTCCAGACACTACTGGAGAGAGCCTCTGGTACTGGCAGCTATCCATGATGAAGACGTTGACTGCGTTGGCGTAATCTTCGTTGGTTCCCCACAGGCGAACGCAGATAAGTTCTACGTATCCAGAAGACTGGGCCAGATGGTTGAGTCCATGAACGTAGACGGTGCTTTCGTAACAACCGAGGGATTTGGTAACAACCACGTTGACTTCACTTCCCACATCGAGCAGATTGGTAAGAGAGGAATTCCGGTTGTAGGATTCTCCTTCTGTGCTGTACAGGGTGCACTGGTAACCGGTAACAAGTATTGCGACGCTATGATCGACAATAACAAGTCCATGTCCGGTATCGAGAACGAAGTTCTGGCTTGCAACACACTTTGCGAAGAAGATGCTATCCGTGGACTGGCAATGCTCAAGGCTAAGATGGCTGGCGAGGAAATCAAGGCTCCGGAAAGAAAGTACAACGCAAACGTTAAGCAGAACAACATCGAGCTGATCGAGAAAGCTACCGGCAAGAAAATCGAACTCGTAGAGAACGAGCAGAGCCTGCCGATGAGCGAGAAGAGAAAGGCTAAATACGACTAATCTATATGAAGGAGATATACGAATGAAGTACGGTGATAAGATAATCAAGATGGAAGGCATTGTCGTGGAAGTTCACGATGAGGGTGTTGGAATCGACCTCAAAGGGAGGCTGGGATATCTCTTAATCCCGATGAGAATGATTATCTCGGACACGGAACTCAAGGTTGGTCAGACGGTCAGCTGGAACATGAGTTTCATCGAACAGAATGGACCGGAAATCAACGAGAAGTATATCAGCAATATAGATGCACGTAAGAGACGTCCTTATGAAACGGCGTCAATCAATAATAACGAGGAGGAATAAATACAATGAGTATGGTAGTTGTAAAAGGTCTCCAGTCTGAAATCTTTGTACCTATTACACCGAAGTCGGTATGGGCTCCTGTTACCAAGCCTCTGAAGGACATGGTAGTTGCTCTTGCTACGGCTGCTGGCGTACACACTGTTGATCAGGAAAGATTCAACCTGGCCGGCGACTTCACTTTCAGAGAGATTCCAGATGACACACCGGAAGACCAGTTAATGGTAACCCACGGTGGTTACGACAACTCTGATGTTAACAAGGACATCAACTGCATGTTCCCAATCACCAGACTGCACGAACTCGCTGCAGAAGGTTTCATCAAGGGAACGGCTCCTTACCACTATGGTTTCATGGGTGGCGGCGGAAATATCGAAAGATTCACCAACTACACCGGTCCAGAAGTTGCGAAGAGACTCAAAGAAGAAGGCGTTGACGCAGCTCTGATGACCGCTGGATGAGGAACCTGCCACCGCTCTGCAACAATCGTGCAGAGAGCGATCGAGCAAATTGGTATCCCGAGCATCATTATCGCAGCGCTGCCACCTGTAGTTAGACAGGCTGGTACACCTCGTGCCGTAGCTCCTATCGTACCGATGGGTGCTAACGCTGGTGAACCACACAACGTTGAGATGCAGACCAATATCGTTAAGGCTACTCTGGAACAGCTGGAGAAGATTCAGACTCCGGGCAAGATTGTTCCGCTGCCTTTCGAATATCATGCAGTAATCTAATTCAACTGAATAGGACATCGGAAACGAAGATGGGGCAGAATTTATTCTGCCCCATTTATCCTAATGTGAGGTAACATTATGGCTGTAAAAGAAATTGATTTAAGAAGACTTGTCATCAAAGCATTCCACATGACCGAAGTAGAGTTCGGTGACACATGCACGATGAATATGGACGGCAAATTTACGGTCTCCAAGGACATGATTCCGGATCTGGTGAAGAAATATGAGACAATTAATAAGATTGACATCCAGATTATCAAGCCGGGTGATCATGATCGTTGGACGAATACCATCATGGACATTATCCCAATCTCAACGAAAGTACTCGGGAAATGCGGCGATGGTATTACTCACACCATCACGGGCGTCTATGTGATGCTGACCGGTGTGGATGTGAATGGAAAACAAACCCATGAGTTCGGATCCTCCGAGGGTAAACTCAGCGAACAGCTGGTTCTGGGAAGAGCGGGAACTCCGGATGAAAACGACTACATCATTTCTTTTGATGTCACTTTTGAAGCGGCAATGGGTCAGGAGCGCAAGGGTGCGTTCCAAGGACATGCCGCATGCGATGATTTTATTCAGCAATATCGTGAGATTTTGAAGAAATTTAATGGTAATAAATGCACGGAACGTCATGAGTATCATGATGTGATCCGTCCGGGACAGAAACGTGTTCTCATTATCCGTCAGGTGGCAGGGCAGGGCGCAATGTACGATACGCATCTGTTCCCGAATGAACCTTCCGGTGTAGAAGGCGGTAAGTCAATTATTGAGATGGGCAATATGCCGGTTATGCTGACCCCAAATGAATACCGGGACGGCATCATTCGTTCGATGCAATAAGGAGGTGCGCTATGGGAATTGGACCGTCTACGAAAGAAACAAGCTTGCATCATTTCCGGGATCCACTGGTAGATATCGTGAGCCAGGACGAAGGAATTGATCTGATGGGTGTCCTGCTCTTCGGCACCGCCGATGATAACGTGGATAAGATTCGCAATAGCACCAGAGCGGCTATCGTAGCGGAGTGCATGCGTGCGGACGGCGTTATCGTTAGCTCGGATGGCTGGGGAAACAGCGACGTCGATTACGTCAATTGCGTGAAGGAACTTGGCGAGAGAGATATTCCGCTTTCCGGTCTTAACTTCAGTGGCACAATGGCAACGTTCGTTGTCGAGGATCCGAACCTGAAGAATATTGTGGATATTTGTAAGAATCCGGACGGTGTGGAATCGAACATCGTTGGCGAGAATAACATGGTAGCGGAAGACGTCAAGAAGGCACTCATGATTCTGAAAATTCGCATGAGAGAGAAGGAAATGCGGAATCGCAAGTAAGCCCTTAAATCATTCTTTTCAATGAAAATGGCCCTAAGCAGCATTATTGCTCTTAGGGCCGTTTTCATTATGCAAAGGATAACGTTCTATTTCTCTTCTTCGTTCTCTTTGCCCTTATTACTGTCGATGAAGTGTACATTCTTCACAACGATGCCAGTCAGCGCGAAGAGGGCGATAACGTTCGGGATAACCATCAGGTTATTGAACATATCGGACAGCTCCCATACGAGGTCGTTGGATGCCAGCGTACCGAGGAAGATAAATACAAGCGCGAGTACCATGTAGATCTTGTTTGCCTTGCCCTTGAACAGGTATTCCACGTTCACCTTACCGAAGAGGTTCCAGCCCAAGATGGTGGAGAAAGCAAAGAAGAAGAGCGCAATTGCAACGAACTTCGCACCCAAGGATTCGCCCATAACGGTACCGAATGCGGTCTGAGCCAGATTTGCCTTGCCAATGGTCTCTGTGATTGCACCGACATATCCGTTGGCCAGAATACCGTCCTTGGTGTACAGTGTCGAGATGATAACGAGTGCATTCAGCGTCAGTACAACGAAGGTATCGATGAATACGCCAATCATAGCTACGCAGGCCTGTTCGTGCGGGTTCTTAACGTTAGCCAGTGCGTGGGCATGCGGCGTGGAGCCCATGCCGGCCTCATTAGAGAACAGACCGCGCTTCGCACCCTGAGAAATAGCAATCTTGATAGCAGCACCGAAGCCTCCGCCGATAATGGACTGTGGCTGGAATGCATACTTGAAGATCATGGCAAACGTTGCCGGAATATACTTGATACGAACCACCAGAACGAAGAGACCGCCCAGCAGGAACAGTGCAGCCATCAGCGGAACGAGCTTCTCGGTTACGGAAGCCAGACGGCTGACACCACCGAGGAAGATGAACGCGCAGATGACGACCAGGATGATTCCTACAATCCAGGAAGGAATGCCGAACGCAGTCTGGAACGTCGAACCGATGGAATTGGACTGTACCATGCAGCCGAAGCAACCAAGCGCCAATGTGATAGCGATGGCGAAGAATCCGGCCAGGAAGCGGCCAAATCCGCCCGTGAACGCTGTACGAATATAGTAGACAGGTCCGCCCTTGATAGCGCCGGATTCGTCTCTCTGGCGCGTTGTAATGGCCAATGTAGCCTCGGCGTAGATAGTAGCCATGCCGAAGAATGCGATAATCCACATCCAGAAGATGGCACCCGGACCACCGGTAAGGATTGCGCCGGAAGCACCGACGATGTTACCGGTACCAACCTGTGCGGCAATCGCGGTAGCCAGTGCCTGGAAGGATGTCATACTGTGTTCATCCTTTGCGCCACGGAGCGTCAGATTGCCGAACACGCGATGCATGCCTTCGCCGAAATAGCGAACCTGGACAAATCTTGTCTTTACCGAATACCAGATGCCGACAGCAATCAGCAGGGTGAACAGGATGTAGTCAGACAGGTACGCATTAATTGTCTGAACAACGGATAATAGTGTCATGTTCTTTCCTCCTTGAAACAAAAAAAGTGACCGAAGTGGTCACTCTGAAAAATACGCGAAAAAAACATGTCATCCTATCGTTCATTCAATCATATATTGTTCAATCAATCCATACAATTAAATAGAGGATACAGGTTCTCCGCTTGGCGTGCGGATGTTACAAGCCGGCCCCTATACGGCTTCATCCAACCATTTCCCAATCCAATGGGACTTCCCAGAGTGTCCTCATCTCTAGCCTTTGATTCTAATCAAAAACCTATACTCAATCCATGGAGTATGTTAACACACGAATTTAAACCCGTCAAGGCAAGAAATTGTGAAGTAATATCAACTTTTCTTTTATGCTATTGTGTGATAGAACAAAATGCATGAACGCATTTGTCGCAGGAAATAAGAAAACCCGATTTTTATTGTGAAGATGGGTTAATTCTTTAACTTTATTTGAAATTTTTGTCCAGGGAATATTGGATTAAATTCGAATAGCAATCGGGTTCTCGGTATGCGTGTGGAGTCAGGTTCAGAAATCTGAAGGACAGAATAATTCAACCGGCTATGCCAGCCGCTACCCGGGACAATCCGGTTGCACGCGGATTTCTTACTATAGTATAATGAGACGGAAGAGTGCTCGCCTTTCCGTCTATATGGAACATAGACCCTGCGGTGTGGCCACGGATAATCCGTGCATCATTCATGAATCATCTATGAATGATGTAGATGGGGCCCATGCTTGTGCAGGGAACAAGCATGGCACATCGAAGAAAATTTGCCGAATTAAGCCGGCTTACATACCGTAATCAACCGCGTATATAAACCGTGTATAAGAGGAAGCGATATGAAGCGAATTCAGCTAAAAACAATGATTCGTCGGCGTATATTACCGATTCTGCTGGGAGAGATTCTTCTGGCAGTGGTATTTTCTTACGCCATTGTGCTGGAATCGCATGCATATAATCGGAAGAAAGTTTTCGATGCCACGAAGACGAATCTGGTGCTGAGCAGCATTATTCAGCCGACGAAAGCAACGGCGAAGGAGACGGCAGAGACCATCCAGGAGAACGCAGATGAGACGCTGGTGGAGCCGGGAACCGTCAATTACGCGGACAAATGGCTGGGGTATCCCTATCGGCTGGGCGGAAGAAATATCGAGACCGGTCTGGATTGCGCCGGTTTCGTGAATTATGTATTCACGCACGGCCCGGCGGGAAAGAGCTGGACGAGCATGAGCGTGGGTGGATTGTATAACGAGATTGGTGGCGAGTCCGTCAGCGTGAAGAATATGAAGCCGGGGGATATCATCTTCTTCGGTAGCAATCTGTCGCATGTAGCCATCTATGCCGGAAATGGCGAAATCGTTCATGCTATGGACGAGTCCCACGGCATCTGCCGGACGAAACTGTTCCGCTCTGATGGAAAGACCTACAGTGGCAAGACGATTAAGAATGTGCGACGGGTCCTCTGATACTAAGTCAGGTCGCATTGCGCATAGGATAGATTCCGTAAATAATGAATAATTGGTATCGTGTGAAAGAATGAAAATATGCCTTTCGATGGAAAGAAACCTCATAATAAGAACCACGGAGAAAGACAGAGTATGACGAAAATGAGAGAAAGCCGGAAGAAATAATGTATCTCTCGATAACATATAAGTATGACAAGATAATTAGCAAGAAGGCATAACCGCAGGAAGGAAGAAAAGGAAGAATATGAAGAACCCGAACAGAAAAGCAGACATCAGGCGTGCAGCAGACGGCCTGGAGAACCGTGCAGACACGTTGGTTATTGTGGACAGTAAATCCGGTACAGCAGCGAAATACGCGGAATGGATCAGTGAAGCATTAGGAACCGACATGGTGCCGGCAACGCGGAAATACCTGGGATATTCGTCCATCTACCGGAATGTAATCTATATCGGTGGCGTTCGGGATTGCGAATTGAATCATCTGGGTCTCTTACAGCAGAATTACGAGAACTTCAACCTGGGTGGCAGACATATCATCGTGGTAGCGGTGGGCGTTGGCGATCCGACAGATACGTACCTGAAGAAAATTATTTCCTACAATTATTTGGAAAGATTCGGGGATAGCTTCTACTATCTGCCGGGTAAGATTAATGCGGAGAACCGTAAGTCGATGGAGGAAGCGCTGATTAGCAAGTGTGTGAAGAACCTGCCGAAGCTCTATGTGAAGGAGGATGCGGAAATCATCTTCGACCGCCTTGTAAATGGCTATGATGGGGTGAATCGCGGGAATATTCAGCCAATCGTAGACGAAATTCTGGCAATCCGGAATAATAGTGTTAACGTAGAAGCAACCGTGGAAGATGGCGATTCGCCGGAACCTGAAACGACAAATGCGGATTCTGCGGAAGCGCGGGAAGAGAAATAGAATAGTATTGAACGATATAGAAGATTTCGAACATTCACAGGCACACATCGAAAAACGCATGGACACCGAATTGCCATGCGTTTTTCGATGTGTGAAATAATTATAGCCTTGCACTACAGAATGCGAGTTCATAGAATCCGGCAGACTCCCAAGGGACATTGGCAAGCGTTGCTCAAGATATAATATCGTGTTATTGATGCAATTGGGAACAAGTGCGTCAATTGTGGCTGTAAGAAATGGTTATAAGAAAAGGAGTGGCTCTCGCCACTCCTTTAATCAGTTCTGTATTATTTCAGACCACCCAGCTGAATTCGACTGGCTCGGTTGAAACCGTATGTCAATCTTAGATTGCAGAACCCTTCTTAATAGCGTCATGCAGGAACATGAAGGATGTCAGGTATACTACGCATACAACGATGATGGTCAGTACAGTCAGCGGAATCGACTTAACGAAGATGTAAGCAAGAGCTACACCGACTACACCGCCGATAGCCTGCATCCAGGATGCTGCCATGTCATATCTGCCTTCCTTGATGAACTTAGGGCCATTACCGAATGCCATCAGGAATGCGCAGGAACCCATCATAGCCGGGAATGCACAACCTACGTTCAGTCCCATCAGTGCGCAGAGAGCCATGCAAGGAGCATACAGACCTACGCCTACGCTCATCAGAGCGCCCAGAACGAAGTTGCAAGCAACGATGATAACCAGCTTCACGCCGCGGAGTCCGAGTTCGTTTCCAACAACACCGAAAGGTCCAACGCCCAGTACCTTGCAGAGCATTACGGTGCCCAGAATGAACAGACCAATGAACATTGCGTAACGTACTTTCTTTCTGTCGAATTTCGATACAATGCCGGCCATCAGGTTAGCACCAAGTACGGAAGCAACAATCATGGAAACCAGTGTGAGAATATCCATCTCTACGAATCCGAAGAACAGGAATGCCTCTGCGCATACCGGCGCGGTATCTCCTACGTTCAGAGTTCCCGGAATCAGGATGTCATCTACGGATTTACCGAACTTGAACATTGCGGAGGAACCTGCGAAGGATCCGATTCCCAGTGTGTCGAAGAAGTTGGCAATTACGCCTACCACGAAGTTCCACTTGTTGTGCTTGCACTGTTTCTGCCAAATTTCCTCACCGGTGAGTCCGTACAGGTCATCCGGCTCTGTGTTCGCGCGAACTTCCTTCATCTTGAGATACATCTGAACACATGTCAGAACGATGCCGATAGCAGCGATACCCTTAAGAATATAAACGCCCATAACTACCTCCATAATTAATAATAGTAAATAGTGAAAAATATAATTGCGGTGAGAGGAACCCCGATTTCCTCTCTGATAATGCGATTATATCAGGCCAAAATCAGATGTCAAACCTTTGACAATCCCGAAAACGGCATGTGTGTGAGAAAAATGACATGTTTTCTCACACGCTATTCACACAATCTTCATAGAGTCCCCCGAAACCGTTAAAAATAAAGCAAAGTGCATTTTTCATATTGTAAGCATTTCTATGACAATATGAGATAGGTGTGAGATTGTACTAATTCAAAAACAATTTTGTTTTTTATTGTATGGGCATTAATGAAATGAATAATGAATACGATAGTGATACGGCGTCACGCAATTTCTTACGGTGTGGAAACGCTTATCCGTGGGATGATTATCTGTGTTATAATGGGAGCGTTCGATAATGGGAATGTGACTCATCGGAAAACGAAAGAGGTAACGAATTTGGCTTTTACCCACTTGCACGTACATACAGAATACAGCCTGCTGGACGGCCTGTCCCGGATTCGGGATCTGCCGGCTTATGCAGAGGAGCTTGGCATGAACGCCCTGGCGATTACGGATCACGGGGCGATGTTCGGCATCATTGATTTCTACAAGGCGTGCAAGAAGCAGGGCATCAAGCCAATCATCGGATGTGAGGTGTATACGGCGGCGCGGACGATGCACGACAAGGAGCCGGACAAGGACCGCTACAGCGGACATCTGATTCTGCTGGCGGAGAATCAGGTGGGGTATAAGAATCTGGTCAAGATTGTGTCTGCCGGATATGTGGAGGGCTTCTATTTCAAGCCGCGCATTGATAAGAATGTATTGAGAGAGCACAGCGAGGGGCTCATCTGCCTGTCGGGATGCCTCGCGGGAAATGTGCAGCGGATGCTGCTTCGCAATGACTATGACGGGGCAAGGCGGGAAGCGATGGAGCTTCAGATGATTTTTGGGAAGGGAAATTTCTTCCTGGAGATTCAGAACCACCTGCTGACAGAGGACCGGCCGGTGATTGCCGGGCTCGAACGGCTGTCGCAGGACCTGGGCATTCCGCTGGTGGCCACCAACGACGCGCACTATATACGAAGAGAGGATGCGAAGGCGCAGGATGTCCTGATGTGCATCCAGACCGGGTCGAAGGTGAGCGACACCAACCGGATGAAATTCGAGAATGACGAATTCTATCTGAAGTCGGAAGCGGAGATGCAGGCTCTTTTTCCGGGGCATCCGGAGTACCTCGAAGTGACGCAGGAGATCGCGGACCGGTGCAACGTCGAATTTACTTTTGGCGAATACCACTTGCCGGAATGCGTGCCGCCGGAAGGGCTGACCAATGACCAGTACCTCCGGCAGATTTGCTACGCCGGGCTTCGGGAGCGCTATGGCGACGAGGCGATGGCGGAGGACAATTCCTACCGCGAGCGGCTCGAACAGGAGCTCTCGGTCATCGAGAATATGGGATATGTGGAATATTTCCTGATTGTCTGGGATTTCATCCACTACGCGAAGACGAATGGCATCGCGGTGGGCCCGGGGCGCGGCTCCGCGGCGGGCAGTATCGTGGCGTATGCCATGCACATCACGGAGATTGATCCGATTAAATATAATTTGATTTTCGAGCGGTTCCTGAACCCGGAGCGGGTCAGCATGCCGGATATTGACGTGGATTTCTGCATCGAACGCCGGCAGGAGGTTATCGATTACGTAGTCCGGAAATACGGCAAGGACAAGGTCTCCCAGATTATCACGTTCGGGACCCTCAAGGCCAAGGCTGCCGTTCGCGACGTCGCTCGCGTGCTCGATGCGACGTATGCGGAAGGCGATGCGATTGCCAAAGCCATCCCGAATGAGCTTGGAATTACCATCGCGAAGGCCCTGGAAGTGAGTCCGACCCTCCGCGAGCAGTACGAGAACGACCCGAGGGTGAAGGAAATCCTCGACATGTCCATGGCCGTGGAGGGCTTGCCGCGCCACGCGTCCACCCACGCGGCGGGCGTTGTAATCAGTAAGCTGCCCCTTGATGAATATGTGCCGCTCTACGCCTCCGACAAGGGGCCGGCGACGCAGTTCAACATGACCACCATCGAGGAGCTGGGCCTTCTTAAGATGGACTTCCTGGGGCTCCGGAATCTGACGCTCCTTCGGAATGCGCTGGATCTCATCGAGGCGGATTGTGGGGTTCAAATAGATTTCTCCGGCATGGACTACGATGATGCGGAGACATACGCGATGATTGCCGAAGGCAATACCGGCGGCGTGTTCCAGCTCGAGAGCGGTGGGATGACGGATTTCATGAAGAATCTGAAGCCGACCTGTTTCGAGGATATCGTCGCGGGAATCTCCCTCTATCGTCCGGGCCCGATGGATTCCATTCCGAAATATATTGAGAATAAGAAGCATCCGGATCAGATTGAATACGTGGATCCGCACCTTGAACCGATTCTCGGCGTAACCTACGGCTGCCTGGTCTACCAGGAGCAGGTCATGCAGATTGTGCGGGACCTCGGCGGCTATTCCTACGGCCGTTCGGACCTCGTGCGCCGCGCCATGAGTAAGAAGAAGATGGCGGTGATGCTCGAGGAGAAGGAATATTTCATCAACGGCAAGAAGCGGGAAGATGGCTCGGTGGAGATTCCGGGCTGCATCGCGAACGGTATACCGAAAGAGGCGGCGGAAGTCATCTTCGAGGACATGGTCAGCTTCGCGCAATATGCTTTCAACAAATCCCACGCAGCGGCGTACGCGGTGGTGGCCTACGAGACAGCATATCTCAAATGCCACTATCCGAAGGAATTCATGGCTGCCCTGATGTCCAGCGTGATGGGACAGGCACAGCACATCTCGCTCTACATTCGGAATTGCAACGAGATGGGCATTGAGGTGCTGCCGCCGTCGGTGCTTCGAAGCGGGAAGAATTTCACCGTCGAGGGAGATAAGCTGCGGTACGGACTGGCCGGCATCAAGAACGTGGGTCTGGGAATCGTCCAGGCGATTATCGATGCCAGGGAGTCGAATCCGGAGCCGGCAGACATCTACGAGTTCCTCAACCAGCTGGACCCGAAGGAGCTCAACCGGAAGTCCGTGGAATCGCTGATTCAGGCTGGGGCGCTGGACGATATCAACCCGAACCGGGCTGTGCTGATGGCGGTATGCGATGAAGCGGTTGCGGCGGCACAGAAGCGGGGGCGAAATGCCTCGTCGGATCAGATTTCTTTCTTCCAGCTCGATGAAGGGCTGATGGAAGAAGTCCGGACGACGCCGGAGCTGCCTAGAATCGCGAATTTCGAGAAGGACAAGCTCCTCGCCATGGAGAAGGAGATGCTGGGCGTCTATCTGTCCGGGCATCCGCTTGACGATTACCGCGAACTGATTGAGAAGAACACGTCGGCGACGGTATCGGAGATTCTGTCGGATTCGGCGCTGGATATCGAGGGCATTCCGGACGACATTCAGGAGGTTCAGTCTTCCTATTCGAAGTTCCACGACGGCGACCGCGTGATTATGGCGGGCATGCTGATTAGCGTGAAGACGCTGATTACGCGGAAGCAGCAGGAGATGGCTCGAATCCAATTCGAGGATTTCGGTGGTGTGATGGACGGCATCGTCTTCCCGAAGGTCTACGAGAAGCTGCGGCATCTGGTGCAGCCGGATCAGATTGTGGCAATATCCGGGCGGCTTTCCTTGAAGGACGATGCGGCGCCGGAAATCCTGGTGGAGAATCTGGCGGACATCCGGCAGATTGAGAGCTTTGCGCGGGAGAACAGCCGCGATTACGGCCGGGGCCGTGACCGGAATTATGGCCGGAATGATAACCGGAATGCCGGTGACTATTCGTCACATTCGCCGCAAGCCGGCGTCTCCCGGAACCCAGGGGAGAATCTGGTAAAAATACGAGTACCGGTGGAATACATCGAACGACTCGGCGGACAGAAAGAAGTGCTGGAGGAAGTCATGAGCCTTCTTGCGAAATACCCGGGAGAGAGAGATGTCCTGGTGTACCTGCCGGGCGGCCGCAAGGTTCGAACCAGCCGGGAATACCGAGTGGACTACAGCGCAGAGCTGGAGCGGAAGCTTCGGGACCTGCTGGGCGATGCCAACGTGAAGGGGTAATGCGAAAGGGTAATGCGCAGAATTACGCAAGGGCACACGCCGTGAAAGGGACGGCGTGGTGGTAATCAAGAAAGGAGATTAGAGATGAAAAGAATCGGCGTATTGACAAGCGGCGGGGATTCTCCGGGCATGAATGCAGCCGTGCGGGCGGTTACCCGCTTCGGCATCGCGAGAGGCCTCCGGGTATACGGAATCTACCGCGGCTATGAAGGCCTGATTGACGGCGATATTGAGGAACTGGAAAGACGCGATGTGGGCGACATCCTTCAGCGCGGAGGCACCATGCTGAAGACCGCGCGGAGCGAACGCTTCATGACGGAGGAGGGCCGCCGGAAGGCCCTGACAACCATTGAGACGTTCGGCCTGGACGCCATTGTGGTCATCGGCGGCAATGGATCCTTCACGGGCGCGCTGGCTCTCTCGAAGCTGGGCGTTAACGTGATGTGCATCCCGGGCACCATTGACAATGACCTCGGGTATACGGAGACGACAATCGGATTCGACACCGCGGTGAACACGGTGCTCGATGCGATTACCCGCGTTCGGGATACGTCCTCTTCTCACGAAAGAACCACGGTTATCGAAGTAATGGGCCGCCATTGCGGCGACATCGCTCTCTACTCCGGCATTGCCGGCGGCGCGGAGGCGGTGCTCCTGCCGGAGGATCCTTGCAGTGTCAAAGAAGTGTGCCGCAAGATTCTCGAAGGCAGCCGGAAGGGCCGCCAGCACAGTATCATCATCAAGGCAGAAGGCTATCCGATGGAATCGCAGGATCTGGTCAAAGAAATTTCGGACCGCACCGGCCGTCCGGTCCGCCTAGTAGTATTGTCGTACATCCAGCGTGGCGGATCGCCGAGCCTGCAGGATCGCATGCTGGCCACCCGTTGCGCGGACAAGGCGATGGAGCTCCTGGAATCGGGTGCTTCCAACATGGCAATCGGACAGAAGGACGGCAAAGTGGTGGGCATTGATCTCGAAGAGGCTCTGGCCGAAGAAGGCAAGTTCGATCAGCATCTGTACGAATGCGTCCATCTGCTGAGTCTGTAGGAGTCAACCGGAACAGGTAATCAAGCAATCAGGCAGGAAATCATGATTGGAGTTTCGCCTCGGGTTCCGGCGGAGTGAAAGGCGTCATCCTTCGGATGGATGAGTCGTCTGCGTCGATCGGAAATGCCGGCGGGAAGAAATCTGTTTTTATGATAGCAATAGGGAGCATTATGAACGAGAAAGCAATTGTGATATATACATCGAAAAGAGGGTCCACGAAGCAATACGCGGAATGGATGGCGGAGGACCTGGGGTGCGAGGCCGTCTCTCTAGCGGAATTCGATAAGGCGACCATTCCGGAATACGACCTCGTAATCTACGGATCGTGGCTTCGCGGTAGCGGCATCGTGGATTATGACAAGCTGGATCCGTATCTGGAGGGCATGAAGGACCGGACGGTGCTTTTTGTCACCGGTGTATCGGAATATAACCCGGCGAATTACTTGCAAATCTGCGAGATTAATTTCGACGGCCGGGAGAATATGAACCAGATGCAATTGTATTTCTGCCCGGGAAGATATGAGCCGGAGAACGTGAAGGGCTTGGACCGTATGCTGATGGGCATCGCCAAGAAAGTGCTGAAGGCCGGGAAGACCGCGGACGATGGCGGTGCGGCGGACAAGATGATTGAACGCATCGAGAACGGCGTGGATCTGGTGGACCGCCGGTACACGGAGCCGGTTCTGCGGGCGGCGCGGAAGATTCTGGCGAAGTGATGCTGAGATTGCCGGGCTTGCGAGGCGTAGCCTAAGCACGGTTCATCCGATTTCCGGTGAATCCGGTGAAATCGAGAGGCGGGATTCGCAAAGCGGTGCGGATGCCCTCGATTGGCGGAAGGCCGATGGAACGTGGAATGAATGAAGAGGGTAAGTAAAAAAGATTCGCGAAATAATATGCTTCGCGAATCTTTTCTTGCGATTGTTTTACGATTGTTTTCGGTAGGTGAGTCTGTGACGGCACTAACCTTCGTATTTGAAGGAATCCATGTATCTCAGCTTGAAGAGGTTCTTCTCGTGGAGCGAGTCGATGCGTGCCTTCGTGGCCGGGTCATCAATCTCACCGGTGCGGATGTAATGGTCCAGGACGGCGTAGGTGAAGCCCAGCTTATCTTCGTCGGTCTTACCGCTGAGGCCGTCTGTCGGTGCCTTCTCAATCAGCACTTCCGGCACACCCAGTTCGCGGCCGATGGCGCGAATCTCGGCGGTGGTGAAGCTGGAAATCGGGCTGAAATCGCCGGCGGCGTCGCCGTAGCGGGTGGAGTAGCCGACCCAATCTTCGGACAGGTTGCAGGTGTTGGCCACACGGCCGTTCTTGCTCTGACCCACCGCGTAGAGCGTGGACATGCGAAGTCTTGCCGGAAGGTTAATCTCGCTGTCCCGGGAGACCTCGCCCAGCGAAGCCTTGATTTCACCCATCAGGGCGTCGTATCCGCTGCCAATATTGATAATATAGTGTTCAATGCCGAGGTGCTCAACCAGCAACTTCGACATGTCGATATCCGACTGCGTGGTGTTCGGCATCAATACGCCGATGACACGGTCCCGACCCAGCGCCTCTACCAGCAGTGCTGCGGTGATGGAGCTGTCCTTACCGCCGCTGATGCCGATGATGGCGTTGCAGCCCGGTCCGTTCTTCTCGAACCAGTCCCGAATCCATTGTACTGTCGCGTCTTTCGCTTTCTTTGCGTCAAAATCCATAATCCTCTGCCTCCTTTATAATCTCCAATGATAGCACAATTCGAAATCGTTGAAAATACGGAATTGCCGATATTCCGCTATTGTGCTGTATGAAATGCAAATGGATGGAATCTTTCAAATTCCACGTCGCCATACATCCCGTCGCAAGCGATAAGGCGGCAGAACCACATTCCCGTGCTTTCAGAAAATATCGGAATGTACATACAGTGAAAGGGTATAACTCTTCGAATTATGGCAAGAAATCTCATGGCAGGAACCCCTATCCTTGCATCATCTGAATACTCCAAAGCCTGGGCGTACGAACCCCCGCTTTGCTTGAAGGGGCTGGGGGGATAGGGTATAATGACAAAGGTATTGAAAGAAAAGGAGAACGTAACGGAATGAAACAACATTACGTATTGCAACTGAAGGTAAATGATGATTTTATGGATTTCTTCATGGTTCGGGCCATCCAGATTCGCACGGATTCCAACCGGAGGAAATATCTCGATATGACGCTGTCGGACTGCACCGGCGAGGTCTCTGCCAAGAAGTGGGACCTCTCAGAAGGTGAGGTGGAAGCCATCGACCGCATCAGCGTGGGCGACGTCATCAAGGTGCGCGCCACGGTGTCGGAATACAAGGGCTCGAAGCAACTCAAGGTGTCCCGGATTCGTCACGCCAACCCGGAAGACGGGCTGAGCCCGTCGGATTTCTACAAATCCGCGCCGGAAGATTCCATCGATATGTACAATTATATTGTGGGTAAAATTAAAAGTTTCGAGGATGCCGACCTTCGCCGACTCTGCCTCCAGCTGTACGAGGAGAATCGGGAGAAGCTGATGTATTATCCGGCGGCGATGTCCAACCACCATGCGGAATACGGCGGACTCCTGTACCATGTGAAGCGCATGATGATGATGGGCGAACAGGCCTGCACTGTGTACACGAACCTGTCGAAGGACCTGCTGCTGGCGGGCGTGGCGATTCATGATATCGAGAAGCTGAACGAGATCCTGTCGGATGAACATGGCGTATCGCCGGGATATTCCTTCGAGGGCCAGATGCTCGGGCATATCGTCCAGGGTGTGACGCTGATTCACGACAAATGCGTGGAACTGGGCATTGATAACGAGAAAATGGTGCTCCTGGAGCACATGATATTGAGCCACCACTACGAGCCGGAGTTCGGCAGCCCGCGGAAGCCATTATTCCCGGAAGCCGAGATGCTGCACTATCTGGACATGGTCGATGCGAAGATGTTCGACATGGAAGCCGCGCTGGAGAAGGTGGAGCCGGGCGAATTTGGCGAGAAGATATGGACGCTGGATAATCGGAAGTTGTATCGGCGTAAATTCTAATTTTGACAGAAGAAATGACGCCAGGATATTAGTGGCGCATGGGCGATGGCGCATCGCAGGAACGGTGGTGTGACGCCGAAGCGGGGTGATAGCGATGGCATCGCACCCGCAGGAACGCAGCAAGTGCGCGGCAGATGCGGCAGATACAGAAGTTAGAGCACACAGGATTGGAGTGGCATGGAGAAAATCGGCAAGCTGGAACATATCATTTTCCATAATGAAGAGAACGGTTACACCGTGGGCGTCTTCGAGACGGAGGACGAGCAATTCACGGTGACCGGGAATTTCCATCATCCGAATCCGGCGCTGCAATACCGGATTGTCGGGAATTTCAAGGTGCACAAGAAGTACGGCGAGCAGTTCAACGTGGAGAGTTACGAGGAACTGATGCCCAGCGATACGGATGGCATCCGGGATTTCCTGGCGGCTGGGACGATTAAGGGCATCGGGCCGAAGATGGCCGCCACGATTGTGGAGAAATTCGGCAAATCCACTATGGATGTGATGGAGAATTCGCCGGAGAAGCTGCTGGAAATCAAGGGAATTGGCGCGAAGCGGCTGGCGGTTATCCTGAAATCGTTCGCGGAGACGATTGAGTTCACGCGGGTTTCTTTTGCGCTGCAGGAGCTGGGGATTACGACCGGGCAGGCGGTGCGAATCTACAAGGCGTACGGCAACGACGCCATCTCGGTGGTGAAGGATAATCCATACTGCCTGGCGGAGGACATCTACGGCATGACGTTCCAGCGGGCGGATGAAATCGCTATGAAGCTTGGCTTCGAGCCGGATTGCCAGTTCCGCCTGGAGAGCGGCGTGGAGTATGTGCTATCGCAATTTGCGATGAGCGGGAGCACGTTCATGCCGAAGAGCCAGCTGGTGGACGAGACCGTCCGGCTGCTGGATGTGGGGCACGAACAGGTGGAGGATTGCCTCTTGCAGATGGCGTTCCAGGGATCGATTCAGACGGACACCATCGATGACCGCGCTGTGGTCTATCTCTACGGATATTATCTGGCCGAGCAGAGCGTGGCCTGGCACCTGTCGCAACTGATGGAAGCGCGGGTGGAGGCGCTGCCGGTGGATCTCAGCAATGCCATCGCGGAGGCGGAGCGGCGGAGCCGGAACGGCATTCATCTCTCGGACGAGCAGCGGGAGGCCGTTCGAACGGCGCTTCTCAGTAATGTATGCATTATCACCGGCGGACCGGGAACAGGTAAGACGACCATTATCAACACGATTGTTCGAATTCTCACGAATCTCGATGTGAAGACGGCGCTGACAGCACCGACCGGTAGAGCGGCCAAAAGAATGAGCGAGACCTCCGGGATGCCCGCCACCACCATACATAGGCTGCTGGAGTACGCTTTCTTAGAGGGCAGCACCGATATGCATTTCGGCCGGAACGAAGAGAATCCGCTGGATTACAAGGCCATCGTGGTGGACGAAGCATCCATGGTAGATCTTATGTTGATGGACGGACTCCTGAAGGCCATCCGGCCGGGTACCCGCCTCATCATCGTGGGTGACGTGGACCAGCTGCCGTCCGTGGGCGCCGGCACGGTGCTTCGCGACCTGATTATGAGTGAATACATTCCGACGGTGCGGCTGACGGAAATCTTCCGCCAGGCGGGCGAGAGCTTGATTGTCGTGAACGCGCACCGGATTCAGCAGGGAGAATATCCTTCTTATAATGAACACAACAAGGATTTCTTCCTTATGACGCGGGATACGGACGCGAGCATTCTGGCCACCATTGAGGAGCTCTTCCAGGGGCGTCTCCAGAATTATTATGATTTCATTCACGACGGCTTCGACATTCAGGTCATCACGCCGACGAAGAAGGGCGTCCTGGGCACGGTCAACCTGAACCAGGTGCTTCAGGAGGTGCTGAATCCGCCGGAGCCGGGCAAGAACGAGAAGAAATACATGTCCCGGATCTTCCGAACCGGCGATAAAGTGATGCAGATCCGGAACGATTACCAGACGGAATGGAAGAGCAACGACGGCAGCGAAGGGTGCGGCGTGTTCAATGGCGATATGGGCCGCATCACCGGAATCAGCGAGGACGGTAGCCGAATCTCCGTTCAATTTGATGACAAGACGGTCATCTACGAAGAGGACAATCTGCAGGACCTCGAACTGGCATATGCCATCACCGTACACAAGAGCCAGGGCAGTGAATTCCCGGTGGTGGTGATGCCGATGACGTGGTTCCCGCCGATGCTGATGACGCGCAACCTGCTCTACACTGCGGTGACACGGGGGAAGAGCCTGGTCGTGCTCGTGGGCAAGAGCGACCGCCTGAATGCCATGGTGGACAACAACCGCACGGAAGAGCGGTACACGGGGCTGCAGCAGCGCCTTCGGCAGATTGATATGGGCCGGTTGAACATCTGAGATGTCGAATCATTCCGCACTGGGATTTCTTCGCGCCGTCTTACAGATGGAAGGTGTGACGGGAATCTTTGTCCGCTAAAAGCAAATGTGGCGCGGCCGGAGACTTCCGTGCGAATAGCGTGAGTGCGGTGATGCCGGAGACTTCCGTATGGGTAGCGCGAGTGCGGCGATGCCAACAAGCTGG